>JAYSQG010000254.1:0-10073 GCA_043721685.1 Saprospiraceae bacterium
CTTATTTTGTAACGGTTACAGATGCCACAGGTTGTACACGTTCAACATCAGTAGAAGTTGGAGCAGTTACCAATATTGTTGTCACACCGAATTCAACACCAGCTATTTGTATTGGTGCAACAGGGACTGCAACTGTTGGAACTATCACAGGCGGCACTGCGCCTTTCACCTACCTTTGGAGTAATGGCGCAACAACCCAAACCATCATTAATTTGCTTGCAGGTAATTATACATTTACAGTAACAGATTCAAAAGGCTGTACTTCACCTTCTTCATCAGTTACTGTACCATCAACTATGTCTACCATTAACGCGATACCGTCTTTATCAAACGCGACATGCGGTAAAGTAAATGGTCAAATAAACATTTCACCCATAGGCGGCACGACGCCTTTTACATATAAATGGAGTGATTTGACAAGTTCAACTTTACTTAAAGAACGAACTGGACTTGGCGCGGGTAATTATTCTGTTGTTATTACAGATGCAAATGGTTGTACCACTGCTTTATCAAATCTAAGGATTGTGGATACAGGCTCGGTCAAGGCACAAGTTGCCCTTCAACCTCAAGGCTGTACAGGCGACAGCATTATTATGCGTTTGACGAATAATTCAACTGCTCAGTCTGCAAGTATGACTTATTCATGGTTGTTTACAGGAAATCGGACTTCGACCGTCAAAAGCCCTGAAGTTTTATATGGGACTCTTGAAGGGGAAGCACGTCTTATCGCGCGTTCTGCTGAAGGCTGTTTGGATACTTTGCTTTTGAGATTCCCTGTAGATATCATTAAAGTGGATGTACCCGATACCGTTATGACTTGCGTTAATACACCTGTTAGTATTACAGCGAATAATCAAAATCCGAATTTTACGCCGAAATACTTATGGGCAAATGGTGCAACAACAGCGACAACAATGGTTACACCCGCTCTTGCAGGTGCGACAAAAACATTTGTAACGATTACAAACTCTTATGGATGTAATAAAAAAGACTCGGCTTTGGTGGTTACAATACCTAATATTAACACGCCCGACTTATCGTGGAAACGCAGTTGTGAGCCGTTCAAAATTTCGTTCTTCAATACAAGCCCGAATGCCAGTCAATGGCGTTGGATATTTGGCGACCCAGGCAACCCATCGGCGGGGTCAGCTGCCAACAACCCATCTTATACTTATACACGTGCGGGAACATTTACAGTGACCATAGTGCCAACAACATTGTCTTGTTTGAATACAGTTACTTTTAATGTTAATGTATCAGATAAAGATGCAGTGACAGTTGATGCGGGAAATGACACAACGGTTTGTAGCAACAACCGCATTACGCTTAAAGGAACAAGTAGCGAAGGAAACTTTGAATGGTCAAACTCTCGTGCTTTCTCAACGATTACTGGTACAGGTGCTACGTTACTCGTTACGCCAACAACTGGTAGAAATATCTATTACATACGCAGTAAAAATGCTGACAATTGTACGTCAATTGATAGTATTATCGTCAGTAATAACACCATAAATATCAATCGTACACCGACAGTTGACCTGTGTGCCAGCATTGATAAGCCAATTACAATAACAAATTTGAATGCTGGAGATCGCTTAAATGTTACTTGGTCACCGCCGAGCTTAATATCAGGTTTCACAGGCAATGATTCACTTCGTCCTATAGTTCGCGCCAATGCAGATGGCACACTCATCGGAACGTACAGAAATCAGTTTGGTTGTACTTTGAAGGATACCATTACATTAAAATCACATGTCGTAGATGCAAAAGCAACAGCGACTGCAAAAACGATTTATATCAATGACGCTTTAACGCTCAATGCTAGTCCAACTGGCACAGGTTATACTTATGCGTGGTCACCTTCAGGTACTGTTACCAATCCGAATGCTGCTTCGACACCAGCAACACCTAAGGACAGTACTACTTATATTGTGAAGGTAACAGATATTTTTGGGTGTACCAATACAGCACAAGTTTCTGTGCGTGTGCTGGTTCCTCAGTGCGACGAGCCGTATATCTTCATTCCACGTGCCTTTTCACCAAATGGTGATGGTACAAATGATGTGATATTTGTACGTGGTGATTATTTAACCTCTGTCGAATTTGTTATTTACAATCGTTGGGGTGAGCAAGTATTTGTAACAAAAGACAAAACCATCGGTTGGGATGGTAAATTCCACGGCGAACCGGTTTGTCCCGATGTTTATGGCTACTATGTCAGAGGTGTTTGCCAACAAGGAGAGAAATTTTTTAAGAAAGGCAACATAACCGTGTTGAAATAATTTTCCAAACAATCCTTAAGTCGCGCGTCCTGCTTCACCCGAAGCAGGACGCTTTTTTTAAATAGTTAATCATTATTCGATATTAAAATATTTCTAACTAATTTTGCGCCCTCGTTCTACCAATTCAATTTTCAAATATTAAAATCACAATTCTTTTATGAATTTTAACGGCTCTCAATTCGATATTCAAGGCATCAATCCCATTGACCTTTGTGAACAATATGGCACACCCCTTTATGTCTATGATGCACAAATCATTGAAAATCAATACAAAATACTGAGGGGGGCATTTTCAGATGTCTCTCGCTTACGCATCAACTTTGCTGTGAAAGCATTGACAAATTTGTCGGTTCTGCGGTTTATGAAACGCTTGGGTTCATGTGTGGATACGGTCAGCATCGAAGAGGTTAAACTTTGTTTGCGAGCAGGTTTTGAGCCACAACAAATTGGTTTCACACCAAGCGGTGTGCCTTGGGCAGAAATCCAAGAATCCGTTAGTCTCGGTGTCAAAATTCACTTGGATTCTATATCGCTGTTAAAGCAATTTGGAGAAACTTATGGCGCATCTTATCCAGTTGGTATACGCCTAAATCCGCTCGTTATGGCTGGTGGCAATTTGAAAATTTCAACGGCACATGAGCGTTCTAAATTTGGCATTTCAATTCAACAACTTGATGTTATTCAACAAGTTATGGCTGAAACAGGCTTAGTTGTTGACGGTTTACATCAACATACAGGTTCAGAAATTAAGGAGTCTGATACGTTTTTGAAAGTCTCTGAATTGATTTTTGATGCCGCACATCAGTTCCCCGATTTGCAATACATTGACCTCGGTGGCGGCTTCAAAGTGCCTTACAAACCGCATGAAAAAGGAACAAATATGCCCAAAGTTGGTGCAGCCGTTTCAGAACGTTTCAACGCGTTTTGCAAAAAATATGGTCGTGATCTTGAACTCGTTTGGGAACCGGGTAAGTTCCTTGTGGCGCAGTGCGGAACACTTTTGGTCAAGGTAACAGTCATCAAACAAAACCCTGGCATTTCGTTTGCACATGTCGATTCAGGACTCAATCACCTCCTTCGTCCGATGATGTACGATGCGTATCATGAAATCGTAAACGTCTCTAATCCTTTGGGAGACAAGAAGTTATATCACATCGTTGGTTATATCTGTGAGACCGACAACTTGGCAGAAGACCGCGAAATGCCTAAAATTACTGAGGGGGATATTTTGGGCATCCAAAATGCAGGTGCGTATAGTTTTACAATGGCTTCAAACTACAACAGCCGCGTTCGTCCACCTGAAATATTGGTGTATAATGGCAAAGCACACCTTGTACGTGAGCGTGAAACTTGGGAAGACATCGTAAGAGGTCAAATAGAAGTTGAAGTGTAAAGACGTATTTTTTAAATACAACAAAATAAAAAAAGGACATCTGCTCAAACAGTTGTCCTTTTTTATTGCAAAATAGAAAATACCAAAATTTTTGAAGGTGATTTAAGGCATTTGCCGAAATCTATTCTAATTTAGCGTAAGCATTTCTACTTTTGTCAACATAAGGCAAAAGGATTTTTTTACCAAAAACAAGAAGAATATGAACAACTACAATCGCTCACGTCGTCATTTTATCAAGCAAAGCGCAGTTCTTTTAGGTGGTGCCTTAGCGACCCCCTCAGTTGCTTCGTCTCTCGCAATGACTTTTTCAGAACAGAAACGTGCCAAACATATTGGTATGCAATTGTATTCTGTCCGCGATGCTGTAAAAAAAGACCCAAAAGGGACTTTACAGCAATTAGCCGCTATGGGCTATAAAGAGGTAGAACCTGCCGCCTATATTTATCCTGAAGCCTACACAAAACGCTTAATTTATGGCAATTCCGCTAAGGAATTTCGCAAAATGACTGACGATTTGGGTATAAAAACGCCTTCAAGTCATGTCGTTTTCAGTATGAAACACTGGGATGACGCTAAAAAGGACATAGGCGATATCTGGAAACAGGTGATTGAAGATGCTTTAACCATGGGGCAAAAATACATCATCAGTCCTTCTTTTGATGCCGATAAAACCAATTTAGACGCTGTCAAACGCGGCATTGATATTTACAATAAAGTGGGTATGATAACCGAAAAAGCAGGTTTGCGCTTTGGTTTTCACAATCATCATGTCGAGTTTACACAAAAATTTGGCGACGACTACTTATACGATATCATGCTCAAAGGTTTTGATTTAAAGTATGTGTGTCAACAATTAGACATCGGTAACATGACGGCTGCTAAAGTTGACCCGATGCGTTGGCTTAAAATGTTCCCTAAGCATTTTGAACTCATGCACGTCAAAGACAGTGAAAGTGTCAAATTTGAAAGCACAACGTTGGGCGATGGCATTGTGAATTTAGATGAGATTTTGGGCTTTGCTCGCAAAAAAACAAATATCAAATATTGGGTCATCGAACAAGAGTCTTATGGTGATAAAACACCGTTGGAGTGCATGAAAATTGATTTAGATCGATTTAAAACGAAGTATAAATTTGGGTAAATATTGTGTTGATTCTACGAATCAAAGGAATACCATACTGAGGGGGTGTTACAAATATGTAGTCGCTAACGCGACATTAGATTTGAACGTAACTTAATGTCGCGTTAGCGACTACATATTTATAAGAAACGTAACCGTTACTTTTCCTTTGATTCGTAGAATCAACACATTTATAACTATTTGATTTTCAATCAATAAAACCAATTACGCATGGAACGTAGGTCTTTTATTAAAAACATGTCTTTTGCTTCAGCAATCCTTTTAGGTGGTGGCATTCAAGAACTAACAGCGGCTCAAGTTTTTGAAAGCCGTAAAAAAGTAAAATTGCGCTTTGCCGTTGCTTCTGATGCACATTATGGTCAACCTAAAACCGAGTTTGATGCACTTTTTGATACCGTAACGCAGCAAATAAATGCGTTTCACAAACAGCAAACCTTAGATTTTTGTGTGATGAATGGCGACCTTATTCACAATGAAAAGCCTTTCCTCGCTGTGACCAAACAGAAATTGGACACATTGACTATGCCTTATTATGTTACGCGCGGCAATCACGATATGGTGACTTCGGAACATTGGAACGAGGTTTGGAAAATGCCGCTTAACCACGATGTTGTTGTAAAGAAAAATGCTGTTTTGCTCGGTGATACTTCAAATGAAGAAGGCAAATATCTGTCGCCTGATTTGGATTGGATGCAATCGAAGTTGGATGCGCACAAGAAACGCAAAAATGTCTTCATTTTCCTACACATTCCACAAGCCAAATGGACAAAGAATGGCATTGATACACCTGCTTTTTTTGAACTAATAAAAAAATATCCAAACGTCAAAGCGGTTTTTCATGGCCATGAACACGACCAAGACGGTGTAAAAATGGTCGATAAAGTGCCTTTCCTTTTCGATGCCCACATCGGCGGCAGTTGGGGGACGGAGTACAAAGGTTTTAGGGTTGTGGAAGTGATGAAAAACAACACGATGCTGACGTATATGATGAATCCAACTTTAAAAATAAATGAGCTAAACTATTGATTATCAAAACTAACCTTATCAATGAAAAAACTACTTTATCTCTTTTTAGCCGCCTTATGTTTCGGTTCTTTCACAAAAAAAGAAGCGAAAAAGCCCAACATCATCTTCATTTTTTCAGATGACCATGCGCTGCAAGCCATCAGTGCCTATGGCAGTCCGCACATCCAAACGCCTAATATTGACCGCATTGCAAGGGAAGGAGCGATTTTTAAGAACTCTTTTTGCACCAATTCGCTGTGTGCGCCCAGCCGTGCCGTTTTACTGACGGGTAAATACAACCACATTAATGGACAAACGGACAACCGACCTAATACGACAATGGATACACGACAGCCCATGTTTCCGAAATATTTGCAGGAAAATGGTTACGCCACTTCGTGGATTGGCAAATGGCATATCAACAACACGCCGCGCTATTTTGACTATTGGAAGGTGTTGCCGGGGCAGGGGAGTTACTACAATCCCGATTTTATCAATATGGACAGTTCGCGCACCCGCACTGAGGGGTATGTGACGGACATCATCACCGACGAAGCCCTCAATTGGTTGGACAAAGGACGCGACAAATCCAAGCCATTCAGCCTTGTGATTGGTCAAAAAGCACCGCACCGTGAATGGCAGCCCGATGCCCAAGACCTTCATGCTTTTGATGGCAAAACCTTTGATTTACCTACGACTTTCAACGATGATTATAAAACGCGCAAGGCGGCTGAACATCAACTCATGGAAGTCAAAGACCTCCGCTGGGATTGGGATTTGAAAGTCAATGCCGATGAAACAGGCATTATGAAACGCATGACTAAACCGCAAAAAGCCGCTTGGGACAGCTATTATGAGCCTGAAAATGCCAAATTAGACACAACTAAAATGTCAGCTAAGGAAAAGTCTCTTTGGAAATACCAAAGGTATATGCACGATTATCTTGGTTGCATTTTGTCGCTTGACCGCAACATCGGACGAGTGTTGGACTACTTGGACAAAACAGGTTTGGCAGAAAATACCATTGTCGTTTATTCCTCAGATCAAGGTTTTTACCTCGGCGAGCATGGCTGGTTCGACAAGCGGTTTATGTACGAACAGTCGATGCGGATGCCTTTTGTGATGCGTTATCCAAACCATATTAAGCCTAATACGGTCATCAACGAAATGGTCGTTAATATTGATTTTGCACCAACCATTTTGAATATTGCGGGTATTCCAATTCCATCTGATATGCAAGGAAAATCTGTTTTACCACTGGTTTTACAAGGAGAAAAGCCTAAAAATTGGCGTAAATCCATGTATTATCATTACTATGAATACCCCGATGCGCACCGTGTCATGCCACATTTTGGCATCAGACAGGAAAGGTATAAGCTTATTTATTTTTATGGCAACGGTACTTTTTGGGAACTCATTGACTTGAAAACGGATCCTGACGAATTGAAAAATGTCTATGACAATCCTAAAAACAAAGTTTTAATTGCGCAAATGAAGAAAGAGTTAAAGGATTTAATTGTGCAGTATAAAGACAAAGAAGCGTTGGCGATTTTGGCGAAGGCTAAATGATCCCCCTCAGTATATTTATGCTTTTTTGTCATTCTGAACGAAGTGAAAGAATCTGATAATCAATTATTTAGCTTCTTTCACTGCGTTACTAATGAACAGCATCTTAAACGTTGGCAGGGTTGCGAACCCTGCCAACGTTAGTGCAAAAAAATAAAACGAATAAAACGAATGGAAAATAAACCAACAATGCCCCGCATGGCTTCGATAGATGCCTTTCGCGGTTTTGTCATGCTCTTGATGATGGGCGAAGTCTTGTCCTTTGAAAAGGTATCAAAGGCACTGCCTGAAAGTGGCTTTTGGCAATTTTTGGCGTGGCATCAAAGCCATGTCGAATGGGTTGGTTGTTCTTTGCACGATATGATTCAGCCTTCGTTTTCGTTTTTGGTGGGTGTGGCGTTGCCTTATTCGATAGCGAGTCGGATTGCCAAAGGTGAGTCGCCGAGGAAGATGTATTTTCATGCACTCAAACGGTCTGTGATATTGATTTTATTGGGCATTTTTCTAAGGTCTATGCACGCCCAACAGACTAATTTTACTTTTGAAGACACGCTGACGCAAATCGGTTTGGGTTATTTTTTCTTGTTTTTATTAGGATTTAGGTCTTCAAACGTCCAAACAATCAGTCTTGCAACTCTTTTAATGGGTTATTTTTTAGCGTTTGCTTTGTATCCGTTGCCGAGTGTTGGATTTGATTATACACAAACAGGCACGACGGCAGATTGGGTATATAATCTCGATGGTTTTGCCGCACATTGGAACAAAAATACCAATATGGCTTGGGCTTTTGACCGTTGGTTTTTGAACCTTTTCTCACGTGCGAAGCCTTTTTTATTCAATGGTGGTGGCTATGCGACCTTGAGTTTTATACCTACTTTGGGCACAATGATATTGGGTCTGATAGCAGGTAAAGAATTGAAAAGCAATAGTTTATCCAATGAAAAAATCAAAAAATTTATTATCATTGGCAGCTCATTGATATTTGTCGCATGGATATTTGCGGCTTTGAATATTTGTCCAAATGTCAAAAGGATTTGGACACCGACTTGGACACTTTTCAGTGGAGGCAGTTGCTTCCTTTTTATGGCGTTTTGCTATTGGTCAATTGATGTTTTGAAAACGACAAAATGGTATTTCCCGCTCATAGTGGTTGGCGCAAACTCGATTGCTGCTTACATCATTGCACATACTATTGATGGTTTTATCGGTTCGTCGTTGTTCATACATTTAGGGAAACAATATGCCGAAGTTTTTGGCGCGGCTTATGCGCCTTTTGTACATGGCGTTTTGATATTGTTTTTTGAATGGTTGCTATTGTTTTGGCTGTATCGGAAACGGATTTTTATTAGGATATAGACTTGAAATCAGCGCAAAATTCAATGGAAAATGCCCCCCTCAGTATTTTGGGTCATTTAGAATTACGAAATCTTTAAGATTTCGTAATTCTGCGCTCAGTTTTTACGTTTCTACCTTTTACATAAAAAAAGCATACGATGCACACTCAACACATTCGCCACATCACCTTCATCTGCCTACTTTTAGGAAACACGCTTTGCGCTCAAACAAACACCGACAATTTGATGCCAGTACGTGGCTTTTGCATCGGTGCGCCGCATGTGGAACAAGTGGATACATTTGTTCGGTTCATCAATGAAGAATTGGCAACGCGCGGGGTCAACACTTTAATTCTGCGTATTGATTTCAACTATCAATATGAGACACATCCAGAACTGAGGGACAACGATGCGTTATCAAAAGAGGATGTTCAGAAGCTGGTTCAGGCTTGTCAAGCGAACAATATTCGTTTGATTCCGCAAATTAACTTGTTGGGACATCAGTCTTGGGCGAGTACGATCTATAACTTGTTGCGGGTGTATCCTGAATTTGATGAAACGCCACACGTTAAAATGCCTGAAAAATATGTCTGGCCCAACAGCGATGGTTTGTATTGCAAAAGTTATTGCCCGTTGCACGAAGGGGTGCATAAAATCGTTTTTGATTTGGTGGATGAAATTTGCGATGTCTTTGAAACCGATGCGTTTCATGCGGGCATGGATGAAGTGTTTTATATTGGTGACGAAAAATGTCCTCGTTGTGGCGGTAGAGACAAAGCCGAGTTGTTTGCAGGTGAAGTTAATAAGATTCAGAGCCATTTGGCATTGAAAAACAGGCAGTTATGGATTTGGGGAGACCGTTTGCTCGATGGCAAAACGACGGGTATTGGTATGTGGGAAGGCAGCTACAACAATACGCACCACGCCATTGATATGGTCTCAAAAGACGTGATGATTTGTGATTGGCATTACGAAAAAAATATACATACGGCAGTGTATTTTGCGATGAAAGGCTTTAATGTCATCACATGTCCTTGGCGTACCCCCTCAGTAGCAGCGGCGCAAACGGAGGATTTTGTTCGTTTCAGAGCTGCCGCAACGCCTGAAATGAAAGAACGTTATCAAGGTATGATGCAAACCGTTTGGTCAGGTGTCGGCTCTTTTTTGGAGGAGTTTTACACCGCAAAAGAAGGGGACACTTCTGCGAATTGTTTTAAAGCGTTGTTTAAAAAAATAAAATGAACGATTTATGACACGAATCGGATACTTTAAAAGCTGTCCATACATCACAAGTTTCGACCCGATTATTAATATGTTTTTAAAAATTGTATTCTATATTGAATATCAACTAT
>JAYSQG010000255.1:0-4362 GCA_043721685.1 Saprospiraceae bacterium
CGACACTGACCGCGACGGTATGCCCGACACATACGAAGTGTCAAAGGGTTTGAACCCCAACAATGCCGCTGACCGCAACAATATTGGTGCAAATGGCTACACACAACTTGAAATTTATCTCAACTCAATTACAAGTCCTTGTGCTACCCGCACCGCAACGGTGGAAACAGACCCCTCAGTATTTTCCATACATCCGAATCCAGCAACTGACCAATTAACAATCACGCATTCTGATTTAACAAAAGAAGCGATTATCACGGTTTATGACATAAATGGTAAGAAGTTGTTGTCAAAAACAACGGTTGGCAAGGCGCAAACAACGCTTGATACCAGTCCTTTGGTCAACGGTCTTTACTTTATTGAGTGTTTGAGTGGTGAGAAACGGGCGACTTTAAAGTTTGTGAAACAGTAGTAATGAAGCAAAATTGACGAGGTAGTTTGGTGTCTAATGTCGCGTTAGCGACAACATATTTAGAACAACGCTTTATGTTCTTTTCCCCTTGATTCGTAGAATCAACACATTCATTAAGTTGACGATATTAGGCATAAAATCACCTCGTCATTTTATAGGGTGTTCTTATATGTTCCGCTTTAAAAGCATCGGCAGTATAGCCTTTCCTATCCCAATCTTCATCGGCTACGGCAGTTGCTTTTTCAGCAAAATAGCGCACAATCATCCGTTGAATGGCTTTCAAGTCTTCATCTGAAACATCTTGTGCAAATAGTTGGAGCAATCTTAATTGAATATTACTCAAAGGTTGTTTATCTATTAAAGCATCCATATTGAATTGATTTTTTTTACAAAAATAGACTAACTGAACAGAAAAAAGTGGTTTTTTTACAAAAAACTCGACATTAGGTTTGATAACTAGAACTCAAAGTCAAAAATGAATAAAACATTCATTTTAAAAATCCACAGAAAATAACAATTATAGAACTTAGACAGTTTCCTTTCCTTTTTAAAAATTGACACCTCAAATAATTACCTTTACCCAATAATTTTCAAACTTTATACAAAACTAACAACAATATGAAAATGTTAAACGTCGGTCTCATCGGTTTCGGTCTTTCAGGTAGGTATTTGATTGCACCTTTTTTAATGACCAATCCAAACTTCCGTTTGAAAACAGTGGTGCAACAAAAAGCAGCAACGGCTTCGGAAATATACCCCTCAGTAAAATCGGTCAAAAACCTCGATGAAGTCATCAATGACAAAGACATTGACCTCGTTGTTGTCAGCAGTCCCAACGAAACGCATTTCGATTATGCCCGCCGCAGTCTCTTAGCGGGCAAACACGTTTTGGTTGAAAAACCCATGGCGGCAACCGTTGCAGAATGTGAAATATTGATGGATTTGGCAGAAAAACAAGGAAAAGTATTGTCCGTTTATCAAAATCGGCGTTTTGATGGCGATTTTCAAACCGTTCAGCAAGTCATCAAAGACGGTCTCGTTGGCGAAATTTTGAACTATGAAGCCCGTTTCGACCGTTGGTCCCCGAATGCCAATCCTAAAAAATGGAAAGAAATACCCTCGTTGGCAACGGGCGTTTTATACGATTTAGGTGCACACATTCTCGACCAAACGCTCGTTCTTTTTGGCACGCCTAAAAGTTTCAGCGGTCAAGTGATGACACAACGTGAAAACACAAGCATTGACGATGCCTTTGACCTCCGATTGGATTATGGACGTTTTCAAGTCTCCTTAAAAGCCAGTCTTTTAGTCCGTGAACCTACGCCGCGTTATCGCATTAATGGCACACATGGCTCGTTTGTGAAATATGGCATTGACCCACAAGAAGACATGCTCAAAGCAGGTATGTTACCCACAGACAAAGGTTTTGGCGAAGATGACCCTGCTTTTTATGGCACATTAAATACAGACCTAAACGGACTACATCTTCAAGGAAAAATAGCGACAAAGGCAGGAAACTTCGGACTTTTGTTTCAAAATCTCTACGAAACCATCGTCAATGGCGGTGAATTGTCAGTAAAACCAGAACTGGTTATTGAGCAAATTCGGATTATGGAAGCGATAAAAAAAGGGAAATCGTCCCGATTTTAACCCCCTCAGTATAAACACCTAAACCTTTATACTCGACTCTCGAATTATCAATTTACTCGGCATAACAACCGTCTGCGGTTCCATGTTGGGGTTTTTGATATGTTCCAAAAGCAATTGGCAACTTTTTGAACCAATTTCGTAAGCCGGTTGCTCAACGGTTGTCATACTGGGTGTGACAACTTCTGTAACCGGTGCATTCATAAAACCAGCAATCGCAATATGTTGTGGAATTTTAAAGCCATAACGCTTCAAAGCGAGCATCGCACCTATCGCTTTGCGGTCGTTGACACAAAACAGCGCATCGGGCAATGGTCTGACTTCCAATAACTTAGACATGTCACGCAGTCCATCTTCTTCTGTATAACCAGAATAAAGAATATATTTCTTATTAATGGGCAGACCGTTTTGTTCCAAAGCATCAAGATAGCCTTGCAGCCGTTGTTTCGATATATTGAGGCTTTTACTGCCCGCCAAATGTGCAATACGTGTAAAACCTTGATCTATAAAATGTTGCGTCACGTCGAATGCCCCTTGATAATCGTCTTGTATAACTTTTGATGTATGAATATCATCTAAAACACGGTCGAAAAAAACAATAGGTAAACCTTGGTCTATCAGTTTTTTAAAATGTTCAGAAGTATTTGTTTCACTTGAAACAGACACCAACAAGCCATCTAAACTATTGACATTCAAATTTTTAAGAATTTGCTTTTCTCGCTCCAACGACTCGCCAGAGATAAAAAACATAACATTGTAACCGACACTATACGCCACGTCTTGAATGCCTTTGACAACCATCGAAAAATAATAGACCGCTATTTCAGGCAGCAAAACACCTATCATATTGGTATTTTGTTTCACAAGACTAACCGCATAAGGATTTGGTTTGTAGTCCAGTTCTTCTGCCAACGCCATGACCTTTTTGCGTGTTTCAGGACTGACATCGTAGGCATCGTGCAAGGCGCGAGAAACCGTCGAGATAGAGATACCCAACGTTTGCGCGATGTGTTTAATCGTAATATTCTTATTGTTTTTCATATACTTACTTTATCCCAAAGTTAGAAACTTTTCCAAAATATTTCAATTGGAACAAAAAAAGGAGGTTTCCTCCTTTTACTTAAAAGGTCAAACTAGTCAACAAAGCCTCTTTTTCTAAGAGTTTTCTTAACAAAACGACCTGGTTTTTGGCTCTAAAAAAATTATGCTTCGGGTGTTTTTCGCCGTAATACGCATCATTGTTGAGATAATCGGTCAAAAAACGAAGGGCTTGCATGTAAATCATAAACTTACCAGCATAGAAAAAGTGTTGCTTTTCATCTTGCGTCAATTCATTCTGCATCTCATTGAAATAGCCTCTAACAATGGCTTTGTAAAAATCATCTCTCACCTCAATTTTACTAAAATCCGTTTCTTCCTCACTCACAGGCGACAGGTACGTCCGCATCATATCACCCACGTCACTGATGAAATAACCGGACATAACCGTATCTAAATCTATGACACACAATCCTTTATCCATATCATCAAACAATACATTACTGATTTTAGTATCGTGGTGCGTCACCCGCAACTTAAAATCAGGATTGGTTTTGATGTTTTCAAATTCAGCAACAACATCAGCATTTTGCTTAACAATACCAATCAATTCGGCAGCTTCCCCGATGCGTTCTTTATTGCCCTTTTCTAAGGCATCTTGAAACTGTTTGTACCGCAAACTCAAATCGTGAAATTGAGGAATCGTCGTTTTCAATTCGTCCACATTTACCCCCCTCAGTAAAAAAGTAAATTTCCCAAATTGCGCAGCTGCTTCAAAAGCCTGTTCAGGTGTTTCCACAACATCCTTTGAATGAGAACCTTCCACAAAAGGAAACATGCGGAAATAACCTTCATTTTCCAAAACAACCATCTCCTCCCCTATTGCCGTTTTTGTCGGCGAAACAAACAGATATTCAGGATAAAACACTTGTAAATGCTTGGCTATCAAGCTGATATTCGCAGCAATATCTTCTGGTTTCTTAAAAACAGCGTGGTTGATGCGTTGCAAAATATAGACTTGATTCGGCGTTGTCACACACCACGTATGATTGATGAGACCACTGCCAAAGGCTTCTATTTTCAACGATTTAATATCTAAATTGTAGGCAGACAAAACGGATTTTAAGACCATAAATGTAAGTTCAAAGACGAGATTTTAAGAAAAGATAAGACAAAATGGAACGCTCTTCACGAAGTGTCGGGGTGATTTCAATTCACCCCGACACTTAATCAACGTCCCCTAATAATCATCACTCAAAGCTAAC
>JAYSQG010000256.1:0-6049 GCA_043721685.1 Saprospiraceae bacterium
AGGTATAGTTGCCAGAAATTGAATAGGATTTTATTTTTTTTGCAAAAAAAAACAAAATCCTATTCAATTTCTGGCAACTATACCTTGTACGCAAACGAAAGCACCCCCTCAGTATAATTGTGTAATTTGATGTATTTATCGTTATTTTGAAGTCAATATCGAGCCAAATTATCGTAAAAAACAACCAACGTGGATAAACGAGCATTTTTAAAAACATTGGCAGGAACAGCCGTTTCCTTTGCTTTTCTCGATAAAACCATTGCAAATGTTATGGACGTTACACCAAATATCTTAGCGCAAGACGAAACCTTTTGGGCAACCATTCGCAAAGGCTTTCGCCTAAATCCGAATTACATCAATTTGGAAAATGGTTATTATTTGATGCAATCCCAAGAGGTTTTGGAAGGTTTTATCAAAAACGTGAGAGACATCAATTACGAAGCCTCGTATTATATGCGTACCCGTCAGTTTGATGAAAAAGCCGCTGTGACGCGCCAGTTAGCCGACATGTTGGGTTGCAGCGACAAAGAATTGATTATCACGCGCAACACAACAGAGTCGCTCGATACGGTTATTGCTGGAAAAGATTGGAAAGCAGGCGATGAAGCGATTATGGCAGTTCAAGACTATGGCGCAATGCTCGATATGTTTAAGTTGCAAGCCAAACGTTATGGCATGGTCAATAAAGTCCTTTCGTTGCCAAATGACCCAAAATCAGACGATGAGATTGTCTCAATTTATGAAAATGCGATAACTGATAAAACCAAATTGTTGCTTGTCAGTCATATCGTCAATATTACAGGACAGATATTGCCCATCAAGAAGATTTGCGACATGGCACACCGCAAAGGCGTTGAGGTTCTTGTTGATGGCGCACATGCCTTTGCTCATATTGATTTCAAAATCAATGATTTAGGTTGCGATTATTATGGCAGTAGTTTGCACAAATGGTTAGGTTGTCCGTTAGGCGCAGGTCTTTTATACGTTAAAAAGGAAAAGATTGAAAAGCTGTGGCAGTTGTTTGGAGATATGGGTTATAAAGATGACGATATCCGAAAACTCAATCATACAGGCACACATCCCGTTCATACTGATTTAAGCATTCGAAATGCCATCGCTTTTCACAATAAAATAGGGATTCAACGCAAAGAAGCCCGTTTGCGTTATCTTCAAAACTATTGGACGGATAAAGTACGCAATGTGCCATACATCGTTTTGAATACACCAACAGACAAAACACGTTCTTGCGGCATTGCAAATGTGGGTATTGATACCTTAAAACCTGCTGAATTAGTCAAAACCCTTTTTGATAAATATAAAATTTGGACAGTCGCCATTGACTATGCGAATGTACATGGTGCACGGATTACGCCACATGTTTATACTTCGATTAGCGAGTTAGATGCTTTTGTGAAGGCTTTGAAAGATATTGCAAAAGGATAATTAAAATTAAAAAATCATGATTGCTAAAACACCCAAACCACCCTATTACGCTGTCATATTTACCAACCTCCGTACTGAGGGGGATAACGGCTACGCCGAAACTGCCGATAGAATGGTTGAACTGGCTGAAACAATGCCTGGATTTCTCGGCGTTGAATCCGCACGCAATGAAGTCGGTATCACCGTCTCTTATTGGGCAGATTTAGAATCGATTCGCAATTGGAAATATCAGATGGAACACGTTGTGGCACGCGACAAAGGCAGAGAGTTTTGGTATCAATCTTTTAAAACCCGTATTTGTTTGGTGGAAAGAGATTACGGTTTTGAAAAATGGTAATTTTTGATTCATTTTTTGACCACTGATAACCAGCCGCATCAGTGGTCAAAAAAATCACCTCTATTTTTTAAGCCATTTCTTCATATTGGCATAATCCAAAAAGTATATCACTTTTAAAGTCAGACCATTGGTTTGTGGCGTTCTGAATGTTTTACCGACATTCATCATATAATTCTCATCTTGAATGCTTTCCAAACCGTTTTCAAATTTTGAAATATTGTTTTTCCAAATGACATTGACAAAACTGCCAGGTGCAAATTGCCAAGTATAAACCATGTCAATATTGAAAAAGTTGATATTTCGGTCTTGATTGATATTCCAATCTTCATGTTTGACTGTGCCATCGTCATTGAGTTTGTAAAACTCTTTATAAACCACATTCGACCAATAATGACGCGCTCTAAAAGTCAGATTTGACTTAGCCGTAAAAGCCAATTTCATAGAAATGGTGTTTTCCAACGTCTTTCTGTCACGTCTGCCAAAAATAATATCATTGTCCGTTTGTGTGGCAAAGCCCAAATCGTCTTTTTCCTTAGAATAATGTGAAAATAAAGAGAAACTAAGGTGATCATTGATGCGATAACGTGGTTCCATGATAAAACGCCAACGCGAATGGTCTTCAAATAGGCGTTTACCAAAGCTGATATGAGAATACCAATGGAATTTTTTGCGCTGGTCGGACGCGAAATTTGTACCTGTCACGTAAATCGGTTCACGAATAAATTGCTTGCCTTCGGCTCTTGGTTCAAAAAAATCATAAGTCTTTGCCGGTTGTGCATAATGCCAAAGATTAGCCCACCATTGGTTTTTAAAACGACCCCAAAATCCTGTTTCTATGCCCCAGTCCATATATTTGCCTGTGCTATATTGCAAATTATGATTGACATTAAACCATGCTTCGGCGTTTTGAAAAATCTTTTTTTGCTCAACTTGCTGGTAATAAAAATTGACGTTGTGGTTGATGAAGTTGTTGCCATTAAAAATACCTAAATCATTGGGGTTCCATTTATTGTCTTGAATTTCTTGTGCCACACGCCATTGCCACGTGCCACTCACTTTGCGAACGCCCCAATTGGTTGTAAATCCACGATTTACGTCTGTATTATTTTCAAATATTTGACTCAAACGACCACCTGCTTGGACTTCGTATTTGTTTTTCTTATCCCTCAAACGAGTAAACAAAGACGACACATTGGCATCCATTTCACCTCCGTCACGAAGGGTAGCGGCATTGGTGAAACTGATTTCAGAGTTATTTTTCAAGGCTTGGCTCAACACAAACACGTTATAATTGGTCAACGCAGCCGTTTGAACACGACGTATTGCGCCTGTTTTTGTATTTTCTATTTCTGCATACATCGGTGCTGTGACTGCATTCAGGAAACCGATACCCAGATTGCCTTTCGTTCTGCCCGATACTTTTGTCGCATTATACAATTGCGTTTCCGATGGATTGCTCTTAATTACTTCATTATCATTGGTTTGTACATTATAATAACCATTGGGTTGTCCGCCGATGCGCCTAGAATAGAAAATATCGCCTTTACCAAAAATTTCAGACCCCTCAGTAAAAAAGGGTCTATTTTCATTAAATTGTACTTCAAAAGGGCTTAAATTCAAGACTTGATTGTCGGATTGTACTTGCCCAAAATTAGGTATCAAAGTCATGTCCAACGTAAAACTTTGGTTGATACCATATTTCAAATCCAAACCACCTGTAATCTGTTTTTGCGTACCATAATTCAAAAGTTTACCATTGCCATCTAAAGAAGGCGAACGCTGTAAACCCGTCGCCAAATAAGGAGAAAATTGCAAACGCAATGGCGGTTTGATATTTTCCAAACCCGTCAAAGAAGCATATTGAATGACCGTACCGTCAATTTTAGGGTCATAACCTGCCCATGAATCTTCTTCTGCTGCCCGATTGATGCCTCTCGAAATCTGCAAACCCCAAGTTTGGTCTGGTTTTTCAGCAAAACGCAAAGCCGAAAACGGGATTTTCAATTCCACAACCCAACCATCTTTTTGTAAAGTCACTTCGCTTTCCCAAACGGCATCCCAACTAAAATCAGAATTATTACCATTTGAAATTCGTGAATCGAATTGCGCGCCCGCAGCCGTTACACCAAAACGAAAGGCATTTTGGTCGTCATCGTAAGTGTCAAAACCGACGTTTATCAAGTCCGTAGCGACATCTAAATTGTCTCTTGCTGCCAATTCTCTCCGAATTTTGCTTGGTTCGGGGTCATACATATAACCTAAAATATAGACGGCGATGTCGTCATAAGCAATTTTAAACTCTGTTTTAAAAGGTGATTTCTTATAAGGTTGCGGGCGGTGCATGACAAAATCATCGGCAACAGGCAAGCCCTTCCAACAGTCATCGTTGGGCTGACCGTCAATTTTTGGCGGCTTTATGATACGCGTTGCTTTGAGCGATGGTTTAGGGTTTTTTACATATTTTGCGGTATCTGTTGTCGTGTTATTTTGTGTTTGAGCCGTTGTTTTGCTGATTGAAAAAAGCAATAAAAAAGCAAATATACTGAGGGGTATTAAAAAGATTGATTTTTGATTGCAAAGCATTGATTTCATAACATTTTGATTTTGAATGATTTAAGGTTGATTTTTTACTTGGCATTTTGATTGACAATAAAATAACCATATTCATTTTCAACGATTTGAAAATGAATTGTTTTAAAATGATAATTTAATAAAATGTGGAATTTTCCCCAATTCGATTTTAGGTTAATTAAAACCCAAAATATATGCCTTAAACTTAAAAATACTGAGGGGGTGAGTGAAACGGTTTTTTCCTGTTTTACAATACAAAGACTTTTTCACGACCGAATAAGTTACACATTTTATAGCTGAAAGTTGGAGGTTTTAAACGTTTTGACAAGCTATTGACAAAGACAAAATGCTTTTTTATATGTTGCAGCATTACGAAAAAAATCGTAGTTATAAATCTGAAAAAAGGGATTCACTTTATAAAAATTAGAATCCCTTTTTTTCAAATCAAAAAAGTACGAAAAAACGGATATTTACTTAATGTACAATGGATAGTTGATAATGGATAATTCAAACGGCTGCAAATCAGTTTGTTACGATAATACTTTTAGGTAAACTTTTATCATTTATCATTTATAGACGTAGCCAAAGAGCCATTCATTGTCAGACCAGAATCAGAACTACCACTCAAAGACCCATTAAAAGCGATAGAAAAGTGCCCTTTACTGCCTGAACGACGGACAAAATCTTTTTTGATGCGCTCGAAATTGGCGTTATCTATCTTTTTTCCACCGATAACTAAACTCCTATCATTGAAAGCCAAATTGGTTTGCGTATTCATGCGTACATAACCTTTTGTGACCAAATCCTTAAAGAACGCCTGAACTGCTTCTTCTTCATTGTCGCCATCAATGTTGTTACTATTGCTGCTTCTAATGTTGTTAATCTTAGAATTAGTGTTGTAATTCTTATTTGGCACAACAAAATTCATCGTCACTGTTCCATTCAAATTCTTTCTTGTGCTTTGTTCATAAAGACTTAAATATTTGCGATGCACATTGTCATTTTTGAACGCATGATCATTGAAAACCAATTCATTAGGTGTCAAAACAAGTCCGATGGATTCTCCAATTTTGACGTAACCATCTTTGAGCAACTCACTTTGAATCACATTTCGCCAATCGCCTGTTGTTGACCAACCATTGCCATTATTACCACTTCCATTGTTGTTATTGTATGAATTATTGTCATCACATTCACCCTGTTCCCAAGCTTTTTGAATATTTTTAAATTCCGATTTAGCATCATCCATGTTCATATCATCTGTAAGACCTGCTAAAATTTTACTGATTTGTGCAGACAGTTTTTTTCTAAAATCAGTATTGTATTCACAATCACAATCGGCAATTTCTTCTTTCAAATTGTTCATTTCTTCTTTCAAATCGTCAAATTGGTTATTTCTATTGACACTTGCCCCATTTCCCCAAGAGCTTTGTGCATCGGGTTGAAGATTTTGATAGCCGCCTATTTTTTGTAAACCAAAGGCGAGCGCACCAATGCCGATTCAACGAGTTCCATACCGCGTTTCACACCTGCTTTTTCACCTAATTTCTCAACCATATCCAACCAATATTCATCCGCAGGAAAATTCAAACGGCTGCGCAAATAATAGACATAACTGATACCACCCAATAGTTTCAAAATAAACAGCGCCACACCCATAACCCAAATCGTCACAATGAGATATATATTGCGATTGAA
>JAYSQG010000257.1:0-12825 GCA_043721685.1 Saprospiraceae bacterium
GGCAATACCGCAACTTGTTCTGCAATTGTAACCGTTGAAGACAAAATACCCCCCTCAGTATTTTGCAAAGCCGCAACTCTGCAACTCGACGCAATGGGCAATGCAACGCTGACTGTCGCTCAAATTGACAACAACTCAACTGATAATTGCAGTATTACACAACGGTCTTTATCCAAAACAGCCTTTAATTGTAGCAATTTAGGCTCAAATACCGTCATTTTTACTGCAACGGATGCTTCTGGCAATACCGCAACTTGTTCTGCAATTGTAACCGTTGAAGACAAAATTGCACCTATAATTACCTGTCCCAACAATATATCTATAACGCTCGCTTCTGGCGCATGTCGTAAAGTGCTCAATTTTGCAGCAACCGCAACGGACAACTGCACTTCTTCGCCGACCATCAATCAATTATCTGGCTTACAATCAGGTGAAATGTTTGGCATTGGCACTTTCAATACGGGTTTCAAAGCCACCGATGCGTCTGGCAATACCTCATCATGTCTGTTCAGCATTACAGTATCTGAAAACCCTTCAAGCGGCACGATGATTTGCGCGAGTCAATTGAATGTGACTATTAATGAAAATTGTCAAACCCGTATCTTGCCTGAATTCTTTTTATTAGGCAACTATTACGGCTGTTTTGAAAACTACAGCGTTCAACTTCAAACTTTAGGCGGCAGTAATTTGCCTGACGATTACGTAACAAGCAGCCAAATCGGCACAACTTTAAGGGCTATTGTCACTGAAAAAGCCTCAGGAAATAGCTGTAGTGGTACTTTCAAGGTCTTTGACTTGACGCCACCGACCATCCAAGCCCCTCCAGCGATTGCGGTGACATGTGATAATGTCTCTTTTATTGGCTTACCCGACACCAGTTTGACGGGTGTTCCAAAGGTTCTGAAAGAATGTTCATTCTCAACGTCCATGAACTTTAACGACAAAGTTTTTGACATCGCTTGCGGCCAAACCCTTACGGCTCCACCGGCTGGCTTTCCTACCGATTTGCCTTTCGACCTCCTTTTGGCGCAAAATACCAAACGGATTATCGTTCGGACATTCAATGTCTATGATGTTTTCAACAATACGGCAATCACTCGGCAAGCAATTTATATTAAAACGAGACAAGTTGGAGAAGTCACTACGCCAGGAGACCTCACTTCGATATGTGGCAATAGGCGCATCGAACCCACCGATACCATTATTGATGGCATCACCATTCGCGGCATGGGCTATCCGTCGCTGCCTGGCAAATACGGTTTGACAGAGGGCTTCTGCACTATTCGGGCGGGCTATACCGAAGTGCGAACAAGAGATTCAGCAAACAATAGTTTCATTATCAAAAGGTCTTGGATTTTGATAAATACCTGTACGAATGAAACAAGAACGTGGCTACAAACTATTGTTTATAAAGATGCTCCACCAGTACTAAGTCTTTTACAAAACACTGTGTTTCAAATACCAACGAGTGGGCTTTTGACCATAAAAGCAACCGATTTGATTGGTAGTTTGACCGACGATTGTACGCCAAATAATAGAATGGTGTATGGTCTTCGTCTTTCAGGCAGCCCGAGTACGAATTTTCCGACCACAACCAGCTTTAACTTCGATTGTAACCAAAAAGGTACTTATAACATTGACATTTGGGTAAAAGATGAGATTGGAAATATTGTTATCAAGACAACTTCCTTCACTGTGTCCGACGATTTGGGCAATTGTCCAAAAATTAGTGGCATCATTCAACGAGAAGATTTGCTTGCCGTGCCTGCAAATATCATGTTATACAATGGCGCAAATGACTTAATAAACAACACAACGGGTTCGAGCTATTTTTTCAAAGATTTATCAGCCAATAACCGCTATCGCGTCGTACCGTCACGCCCCAATACCGACTGGCTGAACGGTGTCACGATGTTTGACGTGGCTTTGATGAGCCGTCATTTGCTCGGAATTACCCCTTTATCAACACCTTACCGTCTTATTGGAGCTGATGTCAATCGCAACGGCGAGGTTGATGCTGTTGATATGTTACTGATACAACGTCTCATTTTGCGCATAACGTCCGTCTTCCCAAATAATAACTCATGGCGTTTTGTGGTCAAAAACTATGCTTTTATTGACCCAACGAATCCTTTTACTTCTGATTTTCCTGAATCGCTGATTATTCCAAGTCTGACGAATACATTCAGTAATGGTGATTTTGTCGCCATAAAAACGGGTGATGTCAATTTGTCCGTAGGGTCAGTTGATATTCGGAATGGCATGAAACCGTTCGTTTTGTCTGTTGATGACATTGTTTTAGAAAAAAACAAAATTTATCAGATTCCGATAAAAGTAACGCCTTATCAAAGGGATTATAATGGTCGAAGCATTTCAGCTCTTCAATTTTCTTTAAACATTGATAAAAATGCAGCACAAATAGAAAATATGATAAATGGCGACTTGCCAAATTGCACAAATAACAATGTCGCTATTTTCAAAGATGAAGGCATCGTCACGGCTGCTTGGTATCAGCATCCGAATCAGCAATTTATAGGAACGGATACGTTTACCATGTTTAATTTATCCATTAGATCTACGGAAAACACTCGTTTAAGTCAAGTTTTAAGCATAAACGCTACTTTTACTGAGGGGATCGCTTATGACGAAATGGGCAATGGCGCAGCCGTAAAATTGTCTTTTGGCAACACATTCAAGCCCTCTTCAAAACCTACTTTATTACCAAGCCGCCCGAATCCATTCAGCGAGGAAACAACGATTTCATTCGTATTGCCTGAAACAGGTTTTGCGAAACTGACTGTTTGCGATTTGTTGGGTAGAGTATTGATGACAACAGAAAAAGCGTTTTCACAAGGGTTAAATGAAGTCATTTTCAGCTCAAAAGACACCCCCTCAGTATCCAGCGGTATTTTGGTCGTCCGTTTACAAACAGCGAATGGTTTGGCGGAGCGGAAGATTGTTTTCAGCCGTTAAAAGTGTTTTGAAAAGCCAAAAGCCTTCTCGATTTGTTTCGAGAAGGCTTTTTTATAACCTAATGGTTTGAAAACCCATTCTTATTGAGGCGTACCATTTTGCACCCAACAAGCGATTTTAGTCAAAGAAGCATCACTCAATTTTGATGCACTTTTTGGCATCGCATTATAACCCGATTTGTGCTGCATAGAGCCTAAAAAAGCAGCATTAGCGGCTCCCGCTTTCGTTCCTGCATAACTACTCAAATCAAAGCCCGATTCTTTTTTGGCGGCACTGTGGCAACCCGAAGTGGCGCAACTGGCATCCATGATGGCTTTAATATCCGCCAAGTAGGTCGGTGTTGTACCTGTGCATGTAGCCGTATCAACAACTGTGTCTTTTGTACATTGAATCAATGTAAGAGCTAAGGCGAATGCGCCTAAAAAAATGAAATTCTTCATAAAAAGGTGTTTAAATGACTGATAACAATCGAATGGGTGAAATATATTTTGCTTCGTTATTACAAAACCCAACACGACTGTTTTAGTAAATGAGTTGCTTTTTGTCAAAAAAAATTTACAACAACTTTGCTTTTACCTTGTTCCGTTTTTATTTCTAAAATCACAACATTGGACAACAACCTTTCTTATCACTACATCATCGCAGGTGCGGGCGCATCGGGTTTGAGTTTGGCAATACGCATGATTGATGCGGGTTTGCACCGACACAAACGCATATTGTTAATTGACAAAGACGACAAAAAACAGAATGACCGAACGTGGTGTTTTTGGGAAAAAGAAGCCGATAGATTTGAGTCCATTGTTTATAAAAAATGGGAAACGTTTAATTTTTATGCTTCCGACGCATTGCTTCAATTGGACATCAAACCCTACACTTATAAGATGATTCGGGGTATTGATTTTTATGATTATTGCAAAAACATCATTGAACAAACGCCGAATGTGGATTGGATAAAAGAAGACGTTCAAAGCATTGAAACAATCGGCAATCAAACGATTGTAAAAACGGCGCATCAAACCTACACCGCAGATTATACTTTCAGCAGTTTGTTTTCAAGAGACACACTGTCTTTGAAAGACAATGAATACATGCTCTTACAGCATTTCAAAGGCTATATTATTGAAACAAAAACGCCTTGTTTTAATCCTCAAAATGCCACTTTTATGGATTTTAGGGTTGACCAAACGCACGGCACGACCTTTGTTTATGTCCTACCCTTTTCACCGACACAGGCTTTGGTCGAATACACCTTATTTACTGAGGGGTTGCTTGAAGATGCGGCTTATGATGCGGCTTTAAAGGACTACATTAAAACCTATCTCAACATAAACGATTACGACATCATCGAAACAGAATTTGGCATCATTCCTATGACCGATTATTCTTTTCCAACTCAAAAAGGCAATGTTGTTTACATCGGTACAGCAGGCGGATTTACGAAAGCGAGTAGCGGTTTTACGTTTAAAAACATACAAAAAAAGACGGAAACGCTTGTAAAACAACTCTTAGCAGGCAAAAAGCCGACGAATATAGACCTAAAAACACCATGGCGTTTCCAAAAGTACGATGCCACTTTGCTCAATATCTTAGCAAATAACAAACTGGAAGGCAAAACCATCTTTGAACAAATGTTCAGCAACTTACCTGCACCGCTTATCCTCTCGTTTTTGGACAATACAACGACGATTTTGGAAGAAATGAGGATATTTTCTAAGTTGCCGACGCCCGTGTTTTTTATGTCGGCGATGAAGGAGGTGACAAAAGCATAACGCACCCCCTCAGTATGCCATCGCTGATGCCTGAACCAAGGGCAAGGGCAGCATAAATCCTTTATTTGTTGGCTTTGATGTTTCAATTCATATTTACCAACGGTATAAGTGGTTGCTTTGAAACAATCGGACAAACCTTACGAAAGTTTGAACTTTCGTAAGGTTGTTATTTTTTGGTAATCATCCCGATAAAGCCCGTTAGGGCTGACACCGTTTATAGATTGTTGCAATGAATTTTTTGAATACAGTACTGAGGTTTTATTCATTGCTTTTATTCGCTTGTATGTTTTGATTGATGATGGGTTTTATGAATCTTTCTCCTTTTCCCTTAACAATCCCAATATACCTTGAATAATCTTATTCTGCTCTCGATTCGCTTCATCAGAAGACAATTGCCCTGTTCTATCGCTGCGTTGGACTTTGGTAAGTCTGGATAATTGAATTATCACTTCGTCATCGTCAGAAAACATCCCCCTCAGTATATTAAGGGCTTCTCCGACTTTATCACGCACTAAAAGCTGCTTTATTTCCTCTATCTTGAATAGGCGAATAGACGCATTTTTCAAAATATCTTTAATCAAGAAACGTTTTCGGCTGTATTTACACCTATCACTTTCTGTTTCGCCATTTTGTAAATCTTGAATCAATAAATCATATTCAAAGAAGTCAGCGTCTTCTTGTTTTGCTCTTCTATTCTCACATACGGTACAAGGACAAGGCACAAGCTTTTCAACCTTTAAATTGCCAAACTTACTCTTTACATGTATCTCGTCAATCGTATCAACGACCACATTGATGAGTTCTGCTTTTTGTGTGCCGAATCCAAAAATTTCCAATTGATTATTGTTGCTGTTTTCACGTACAAAGACATGACCGTTTCCGTTTTTGTTACAAAATTGAACCGCATCGTTCCATACTTTATTGTCTTCGATGCGTGTATGCAAGCGGCATGTCAATTGCGTCAAGATACCGCTTGGCAGAAAACGGTAACGGTATAAAAGATGTGTCGCATCTGCGGACGGTACAAAAGGTTCTTCACGCATCGGCAACCGTTGTGGGACGATATAATCGGTTGTATTTGGAATTTCATAGCACAAATGAAACTTTACCATCAGTTTTAATAATACACCGTGCATATCTTCATAAACATCATCTGACCAAATCATTTCGGCATCGGCTTCTGAAAACCTACCTTTTTGTTTTTCAACTTTTTCATTGTATAAAACAGCAAATAAGGCATCAATTATCCATTTTGGGCGCAGAAATACTTGTGATTTCAAATCTATATCGTCTGCAAAATGTAAGGCAATGCCCAAAAGTGTAAAGGTACTGGCATAATCGTTCATCAATTCAAGGTCTTCAATGCCTTCTGCTTTGCACAATTTTTTAAATTGACTGAAAAGGATGGTTTGTTGTGTTTTTGATAAATCCAACAATTTTTCTTTGACATTGATAAAAGACACCAAATACTCCTTTTGCGTATGTGGCAATTGCGTAGCGGCATAAAATAGCCGTTGTTTCAACATCTCAAAACGAGGGTCTGTTGCTGCATTTTTGAGATTCACTTGTTCCACCGATTTAAAAGTGTGCGGAAACCGCTCTTGTATCTGTGTGATGTCTTTCAGAGGCTCTGCGTGACCATCTTTTTCATTTTGAACAATAAAAAACGGACTTTCTTTGCCTAATAACTCGATGATATTGAGCCAATATTGAAAGTTCTGATTCTGTTCCCTCGTATTCGACACGACCGCGTACACGACCGAATCAGACATAAAGAATTGATGCGCGTATTTCTGAATATTTTGCCCACCGAAGTCCCGTTTGTTAAGCGCGATGGTGCCGTTTGTTCAAACCCGCAAAGATGAATTGACGCAAAAGGCGTATATGTCTGCGTCGTTTTTGCCCCGACTTGAAGCGCATCAAATTAAGTTTAATACGGCTCATCAAGTGTGGAAAACAGAAACTAATGCGACGACACCTGCCACAGAAGCGAAAATTGTCGCCAATAATGACCTCAAAAACCGCGCTTTTGAAGTCCTCTCCGATGGCAAATTGGCATTGATAAAAGATAAAACCAACGCTCAAAAATTTGTTTGGGCGACTATTTTGACACAAATACGTGGTGTAAAACCGACGGGTCTGGGCGGCAAAGTGACGATTCAAGATGGCAAAAAAGGGATTGGTATTGCCACAGTCCACATTCCGTCTTTGGGTCTCACCGCCACCTGCGATAAAGACGGTCGCTACGAATTTCCTACGCTTACTGAGGGGGTCTATACCCTCGAATTCAAAGCCGAAGGCTACCATACGCTCGTTGTGGCTGACCGCGAAGTCAAAACAGGTGTCAAAGGGCGTTTGAATGTGGAACTGGAGCCGATGATGGCGATGGCGATGGCTTGAAGCACAGGCGCGTAATGATGAATGATAAATGTCCAAAGGACTCCTTCGGAGATGACCGATGAATGACGCAAGGCATTGACTTCGTCGAGTGGCATAGGTATAGGCGACGAAAAAACAAGGGCGACCGCAAGGGTCGCACCCTACTATAAATTTGTGGTAGGGCGCGACCCTTGCGGTCGCCCTTATTTATGGGTTCAAAAGCACCCCTCAGTAATCAGCCGATAATTTTGTTAAAACAGCAATCGCACGTTCGCCCAATTCATATTGCACAAATATATGGTCATGGTAATAACCCGCCACAACATTACAAGATATCTGATTGTCTGCCAATGCATTAGAGAAGGCTGCCGTCAAACCGACTGCCTCTAAAGCCGAATGAATATATAAGGTAATCAAAGCAAAAACGGCTGAATATGCGAAACCGTTTGCATCGGCATAAGCCTTTTCAACAACGACAGTTACACCTTCTTGTTCTCTAAAAAAGAAGACAATATGCGGCATATCTAATGCTGTTTGATGCGGTAATAAACAAAAAACATACAGCCCATCATTCAAAACGGGCTGCATGTTTTTTATCAAAACGGATAAATTTGTTTCTCCTGACATTCTACATCGTCATTTTCAATTCATAATGCTCTACCAAAGGTGGATTATCGAAAAAAGGACCAATTAAAGCACGCCATTCTTTGAATAATTCTGAACCTCTGAACCCCTCAGTATGCGCCTCCAAAGTTGCCCATTTGATGAGTAGAATATAACGATTGTCTCGCTCGATACATTTTTGAAACTCATGCCCAATATAGCCTTCTGATTGGCTGATGACGGATTGCGCTTGCGCTAAATTTGCTTCAAAATCGGCATTTGTGCCTTGTTTAATGTCAATTGTTGCTAATTCTAAGACCATAAAGTAATGATGAATTATAAATGATGAATGTCCAAAGGACTCCTTCGGAGATGAATGTTTTTTTGAACGCTGATTGGGCTGATTTACTTGATTTACGCTGATTTCTTTTCTGTAATCGGGAAAGTAACGAAAAGAAATCAGTGAATATCAAGTAAATCAGCCCAATCAGCGTTCTCCGTTTATATCAATAATCTCTCGCAATTCAACCAAGTCTTCAAATTGCCTATAATCAAAATACTGTTTGGCAAACTTATAATATTGTACCATTGGAAATTGTGGCAATGTTAAACTCAAAGATTTTGCAAAATCCTTTCCTTGAAACCAAATTAAATATTGCGAAGCAAGGTAGAAATTGTCATTGTCAAAACGTGTACAAAACGCCTGTAATGTCGCATTAAACATTTCTTCTGTCAAAACTTCTGTTCGCGTGCTCGTTTCTTTTACTTTGTCTAATGCTTTTTGCCGATAACGCATTTTATCATCAAGCGGATAAGGCAGCGAACCACTGTTGCCTTTTATCCACGTCGTTGGCAAGTCCGTTGATTCACGCATTTGTGCAATTGTATGCCGAAGGGCTTGATAATAACTTATCTTTTTTGCTGCTTTGATAAATACGTTTTGCACCGCCGTCGAACTGTGAATTTTGTATTGTCGATTCAATTTCTTCTTTTCTAAGAATGCGAAAAAGCATTGTGCATCAAATAAATAATTCTCAATCGTCGTCCGATAACTGTAAAACGTGTTGCCGTCTTTGATTAACGAAGGTTTTTCAGGCACTGCGACATCAAAATCTCTATCTCGAAAAAAGATAAATGCTTCTGTCATACCCTTTTGACTTTCACATGCTTCAATAAAAGCTTCTGCCCCTCTTTTACTGCCAATCGGCTGTATTTGAACGGCTTTATCCTTTACGATTTTATGAATGATGTCATAGTCATGGCTGCGTCTCGTGCCTTCGCAATAGATTGTTAAACTCATTATTTCAAACTCGTCAAATATTCCACCACATCACGTAGTTCTCTTTTTGACAACAATTCACCCATCATTGGCATACTGGATGGTAAGTTTTGTCTTTTTTCGATACGAGCCGTTGGAATCACCAAAGGTTCAGCATCAGAGGTTTTGATAATCAATTCATCAGCCGTTTCTTTTGTTAGAACGCCAATAACCTCTTGTCCGCCTTTGAGTTTTAAGGAAATATTGCCATAACCCGCTGCAATTTTTGCGCTTGGGTCAACCAATGATTCCAAAAGTTGCTCTCTTGTTAAGGTACTCGCAATATGTGTCAAAGGTGGTCCTACATTACTACCGCCTTTACCAACAGTATGACAGCGTACACATTGTGCCGTTGAATTGGTATTGAAAATAGTTCTGCCATCTGCCAAATTTCCACCATAAAGGGCATCAAAATAAGCGGCAAGCATCGAATTATTAGGTTTTACAGTCGCTAATTTCGCTTTTAAAGCGGCAGAACCTGTCGCTTCTACGGCTTCTTCCAATTCCAAATTGAGATTGGGCGACAGCTTTTTATCTTTCATTTTAGTGATTAAATCATCGAGGATAGACTCTGTTTTGTCTTTATCCAATTTGCTCATCACTGTCAAAAGTTTCTGTTGTTCTTTGACGCTGCCTTTTGAAAAAATCAAATCTGCAATGGTCGCCAAACTGCTTTTTGAAACTGTTGCGTTGTTCAATAAACCCAAAGCCACCGTCCGCACATTTTCATCTTTGTCTTCCATGCCTGTTTTGACAATAGACTCTATTTTCGCATATTTCAAGTCGCTTAATGCGGGTAAAATTGCCATTTTCACCTTGCTGTCCTTTGTGTTTGCAAAAATATCTGCTAAGGCATCGTTTGAACTTGTGATGTTCAAATTTGCCAATAATTCTGAAACAGCAATCAAAGTTTCAGGATTGGTTTCCTTTAAAAATGAAGCGATAAAAGGCTGCACTTTTGCGCGAATTACTGAGGGGTCTCTTTCTATCTTTCCACGAAAACGTCCGTCAACTCTGTCCAATACTGAGGGGTTCGCCCAACTGCCCAAAGTTGCTAAGGCTTCCGCTTTTATCTCGTCATTTATGTCCGTTCTCCTTGAAAAAGCAATTAAAATGTCTAATTCTTTATCACCACCCACACGTAAAGCGGCATTTATCGCACGTCTTAACAATGGTTCGCTGGTAAATCTTTTTTCATTTAAGGTTGCTGCCAAAGCGGGTAATGCTTCGGGAATTGATGTATCATCATTAATCGCTCTTGCCGCTTCTGTTACGATGTATTCGTCTTTGTCGTTCAAAAACAAAGCGATTTGAACGTGTGCCCATCTTCTTAAAATCAAAACAGCCGCCGTCCGTAAAGCTTTACTTTCGCTCTTTGCCAAAGCAACAATCGGCTCACTATGCCCGATGCGCGTTAAAGCCAAAACGCCTGCATGACGGACATACAAGTCTTCATCGTTGTTTGCTTTCAACATTTGGATAAGCGGTTCAACAGCCGCTTCATTTTTCAATTGTCCCAATGCCTCGGCAGCATAAAACTGTAACCGCGCATTCGCATTTGTTAAAAAAGGTATTAAATCATTGCCAACGCTTGTAATTTCTGCATCGCCCAACATTTTAATGGCTTGTGTTGTGATTTCAACGTCTTTGTCTTTCAACAAAGGCAATAGAGAACCCGCATAGTTTTTATCTTTCCGCATCAATTGACCGATGCCCCAAATGCCGTGAATGCGACCAAGTTGATTGTCGGTTTGATAGACCGCTTTGTTCAACATATCAAAGCCTTTTTGACCCCGACTGACCAATTCAAATTGTGCTTTTTGACGAATGCGTCTGTCACCATACATCAAAAAAGTATAAAGTTGTTCAGGCGTTTGTTTGGCATAATCCAACTGCATCAAACGTTGCGTTTCCAAACGTTCTGCTGCCAAATCGTTTTTGTCTTTTGTCACATCTAACTTCCAAACACGTCCATAATTCTTTGTACCCCAACCCATTATCCAATCGGCAGCGTACAATGCACCATCGGGACCAAACTTTATACCTGTCGGCAAAATACCACTGACAACGTCTTTTTCACCATCTAACACAAACGATGCACCTTTCGGTTTCAAACCAAAAGACCAGATATGAGAATTGTTTGGACTGCCCACAAACTCAACCAAAAAGAACTTGTTTTTCCATTCCGAACCCAATGCTGTTCCCGGATTATAAATCATACCCGTTGGTCCATTGTGGTAATTCTGAATCGGCGGAATGATGTATGCCGCTTGACCTTCCCAATGCGGTACATACAGTTTTTCGTCCATCCAAACCTTGTATTTATTGTTTTTTGGGTCTGTATATTTGCCATATTGCCAATTGGAACGCCAGCCCGCATCTGAACCTTCGACAACATGCACCAAACGCTCGCTTTCGCCAGGATGGTCGCCGTCATTGTCAGATGAAATCAAATTGCCGTATTGATCGAAATCAAATTCGTGGGTGTTGCGCAAGCCTGTGGCAAATATTTCAAAATCACTGCCATCGGGATTGGCACGTGAAATGAATCCAGAATTGGGATTTTCTAATGTTCGACCATCAATTGTCTTTACGCTGCCACCAATATCGCCAATATTCCAATACAAACGACCATCGGGACCTTCAACAATACCTGAAAGGTTGTGTCCGCTGAAACCAATATGCACACCGTAACCTGTGGCGATAGATGTTTTTTTATCCCAAACACCATCGCCATTTTTATCTTCTAAATGCCAAATATCAGGCGCACAAGCGATAAAAGCGTCTTTTGAACGCACCAATAAACCTGCGGCAATGTCAGAAACTTCATCAGAAAAATCTTTCAAAACACGCATCGCTACGTCTGCATAACCGTCTTTATTGGTGTCTTCCAAACGCCAGACTTCTTCTTTTTCGACAGCCAAATCATGCCAATCGTGGTAGCCATCGTTGTTCAAGTCTTTCAACCAATTGTTTTCCTCACTTTTTTCTGTAGCAAAGGTTTTATGCAAAAAAGCACGTCTTTCTTCCACCGTTTTCAAGGAAATAGACTCAATCATCCAATTTCGATGCCCCCGTATATCAAATTCAGAACTTTTTTGTCTGACCGTTCTCGTCAAATACACACGTCCCCAATCGTCAATAGACATCGCCACAGGGTCGGGCGCAAGGGAATCGGAAGCCCACAGCGTCATTTCTAAACCGTCCGCCACTTTTGCAGGTGTTTTGGCGCGAATGTCTTTCGCCAATTGACTTGCCTTTGCAGGGTCCTCCCGAAGCGTAACAATGGTTGCTTTTTGCGCTAATTTCACGCAGGAAATAACCAAAATGGTAGAAGCGATTAAAAAAGGAGCTGTTTTTCTTATTGTTTTGTTGAAAAGCATAATAGTAGAATGTTTGATTAGTAGGTGTTGAATTAATGCTTGTAAAGGTAGAATTTTGAAAAATGAAATTTATACAAAATTGTCGAAAGCCTTGAAATTTGTGCTAAACGGTGGGTTGAGGGGGTGATGTTTTCATAAGTTTGTGAAATGATAGAACTTTTTGCCCCCCCTCAGTATTTCCACCAATATTTGATTTTTTTCATCCAAACAGTAATCTTAAAGAAAAATATTTATACTTTTGTTACTCAAAGTCAACATAAAATGATTAAAAAGACCGTATTAAATGAACTGATTGAATCTTACGACATCATAAGTCTTGAGCAACATTTGGTTTATGCGTATTTAAAGAATAATGAAATAGACTTTAACAGAAGCCCCATAATATCTGCATATCTAAAAG
>JAYSQG010000258.1:0-11357 GCA_043721685.1 Saprospiraceae bacterium
TCTTGCTGCGCAATGTGTAGCGATAAATTTCGCCTGTCGGACCATAAGGCGGCTGCATTTCGGCTTTCACACCTTCGGGCAATTCCGCAGAAGCGAGTCGTGACAAAACTTGTTGCCGAGCAAAAACATCGTCCACATCGTCATCGAAAATGATGCGGACATAACTCAAACCAAAAGCCGAAGTCGTCCGCAGATTCGATTTCTTTTGAACAGAATTCAGTACAGATTCTTTAATTACGAACCCGCAACCAGTTCATTATAAAAAGAAAAACAAATGGGTAGAACGAGGCTATAACTTTCATGGGCATTGACTAAGCTTTTGCCCACAAAGTCTTTATCATCTTCATCGTCATTGGCACTATCCGTCGTATTATGGACAAATAATGATTTTTTCGATAATTTTCCACGCTTTTTCACTTTGAAACACGCCCCCCTCAGTATGCGCCTGAGAAACAGGTACATTCTGTACTTGAAAAAGTAGGAAGAAGGCAGTTATGAGTTGAAAAAAAAGCATGGTTAAAAGGCTTCACGTTTGTTTAAAAAAGACGTATTGAGGGAGAAAAACTCACCCTCAACACGTCAATGTATTAAATAACCAAATTGTTATGAATTATAAAAAAATAACAACTCAATCTATCAACACTTTACTTACTTACAGCTTTTTTAGCTTTTTTAGCTTTTTTAGCTTTTTTGTGATGTTTTTTTGCTTTTGTCTTAGCACCCGTAGCAGCTACAGCTTTGTCAGTTGCAGGTTTAACAGCAACGGTAGCTGGTTTAGCAGCAACGGCAGCTGGTTTAGCAGCAACGGCAGCTGATTTAGCAGCAGCAGCAGGCTTAGCAGTAGGAGCATTTTGAGCGAATGAGCTTACAGAGAAGGCTGCCATCAACGCAGCAGCAATAACTAATTTTTTCATTGTTTTACGATTTTAAAAATTAAAAAATTATTATGATAAAGAAAAAATAAACGATTTTTTGTCGCACATTGAACGGTAACGATACTTCTTAAAATACTGTTAATCAATCACTTAGTTATTCTTACAACTAATCAAGTATTGACTTCAAAGAAGACACAAGACATCCCTTTTTTCAGTATTTGAAATAACGAAGATGTTTTTAAACAATATTATAAAATGTGCGAGAACGGAAATAATGTAGAAAAGAAAGATTCAACAATCGAGTTTCAACTGATTGTAAAGTAAGAAGAGTTTTTTATTGGGGAAAAGACGGGTATAGAGAAAGACCGAAATTGTCTTTGTTTTGCTAAAAGAATGGGTAAAGTTTGTTAGGTTCGCTGAATAATAAATATGGTCTATTGGGTTTGACACTTTATTATTATTATCGTCTAGCTCTCTTTCATCGTTGCTATCCGCAAAAATGTCTGAAAAAGAACCACATACATCACCGTCATGGCTACTACTGCCCACAGAAAGAGTATAGACCCTCACAGGATTTAATGGCTGCAAGGCTGCTTGTGCCGGCAGAAATTGAGCCAATAATAGGTGTATGAATAAGACGATATACATTAGGTTTGTACGCTTTTTTATTTAGCAAGGCGAAGGTAAACGGTTCTCCATAAAGTCAATTTTATTTAACAATATTTTATGAAAAATATTCAAAGTAAAGATTCTATTTCAATTTTACAAATAAATCTCCCCCGATTTCATCGGGATGTGCCATCAGTATTTTGAGCCAAAACTGACATTTCGTCAGTTCCAAAACACCTAAACCGACATATTTTCCCTTGAAAAAAGAATAAAATGACAAAAACTGCCATATATGCCCCTTTTCATGGCATGGCACTTACTTTGCTGTTAAGAAGGTGTTTTCAGAACAGAAAAATATTATTTCAATAAAAAAATAACTAAATAACGAATTAAAGTTATGGGCAAAATTATAGGTATAGACTTAGGAACAACCAACTCATGTGTTGCCGTTATGGAAGGCAACGAACCTGTTGTTATCGCAAACGAGGAAGGACGTAGAACGACCCCCTCAGTAGTGGCGTTCATGCCGAATGGCGAACGCAAAATTGGCGACCCTGCGAAACGTCAAGCTATCACGAACCCTTCAAAAACAGTTGCGTCTATCAAACGCTTCATGGGTCAACGCTATAGCGAAGTACAAAACCAACACGAAATTGAGCGGGCCTCATATAAAGTAGTCCGTGGAGATAACGATACACTGCGTGTTGCTATTGATGATCGCAACTTTACGGCACAAGAAATCAGTGCAATGGTATTGCAAAAAATGAAAAAAGTTGCTGAAGACTTTTTGGGACAAGGCATAACAGAAGCCGTTATTACGGTTCCTGCTTATTTCAATGACTCACAACGTCAGGCAACAAAAGAAGCAGGTGAAATCGCTGGTTTGACGGTTAAACGTATCATCAACGAGCCGACGGCTGCTGCCTTGGCTTATGGTATGGATAAGCGTAGCCGCGATATGAAAATCGCTGTTTATGACTTAGGCGGTGGTACTTTCGATATTTCAGTCCTTGAATTGGGCGGTGGTGTTTTTGAAGTAAAATCAACCAATGGCGATACGCACTTGGGTGGTGACGACTTCGACCACGTTATTATTGACTGGTTGGCTGCAGAGTTCAAATCGCAAGAAGCTATTGACTTGAAAAAAGACCCAATGGCATTGCAACGTTTGAAAGATGCGGCTGAAAAAGCTAAAATCGAGTTGTCGTCTGCGCAAGAAACAGAAATCAATTTGCCTTATGTGACAGCTGTAGATGGTGTGCCAAAGCACTTGGTCATCAAGTTGACACGCGCAAAATTTGAGCAATTGGCTGATACACTTGTACAACGCACCCTTGAGCCTTGCCGTTTGGCATTGAAAGATGCGGGTTTGAAAGCCAGCGATATTGATGAGATTATCCTTGTCGGTGGTTCAACACGTATCCCGAAAATTCAAGAAGTGGTTGAGTCATTTTTTGGCAAAAAACCCAATAAAAGTGTCAATCCTGATGAAGTTGTAGCGATTGGTGCAGCTATTCAAGGTGGTGTTTTGACAGGTGAAGTGAAAGACGTACTCCTTTTGGACGTTACTCCGTTGTCTTTGGGTATTGAAGTGATGGGTGGTATGTATGATGTTGTGATTGAATCAAATACAACGATTCCGTCTAAAAAATCAAAAGTTTATTCGACGGCTGCGGACAATCAACCATCGGTTGAAATCCATGTATTGCAAGGTGAACGCCCGATGGCACGCGACAATCGTCCGATTGGTCGTTTCGTTCTCGACGGTATCCCACCTTCACCACGCGGTGTGCCACAAGTAGAAGTGACTTTTGACATCGACGCAAACGGTATCATCAACGTTACGGCACATGACAAAGGAACAGGCAAACAACAAACCGTTCGAATCGAAGCAGGCACAGGTTTATCGAAAGAAGAAATCGCTCGTATGAAGCAAGAAGCAGAAGTCAACGCTGATGCTGACCGCAAAGCACGTGAAACAGCTGAAAAATTGAATCAAGCTGACAGCCTTGTTTTCCAAACGGAAAAACAATTGGTTGAATACGGTGACAAAATTCCTGCTGAGAAAAAAGGTGCTATCGAAACATCTGTCGCTGACCTTAAAACAGCGCTTCAAGCACAAGACGAAGCAGGCATAGATACAGCTATGGCTTCCTTGAATGCCGCTTGGCAAGCTGCCAGCCAAGACATGTACAATGCGACACAACAATCAGATGCAGCACAAAATGGTGCTAATACTGAGGGGTCGGCTGATACAGGTGCAGGCAAAGATAGCACAGTCGAAGATGCGACTTACGAAGAAGTGAAATAGAGATTGGGGATTGGTGGATTGGTTATTAGGGATTGGTTTAGTTACGACTAATAACTGATTCACCAATAACCAATCAACCAATGACCAATAACGAAAAAAGCCTCCGATACAGATTGTATCGGAGGCTTTTTCATGCCTATGAAGAGTGTAAGAACCCCGCAATTAAGGGGTTTTATTGATTAGTTTAAAAGACAAAGTGGTTTCTTGATGCCCTTTATCCTAACAAAGAGATTATTGTTCTATATTGAGTGGTAACGGAATATAGTTTTAATATTTATCAAAAAACATATTGTTATTTTGATTATGGTATTTTATAAATCCAAAATCATGTTAAATAATTTTACGTTCAGCGAAAATTCACTAATTTCACGGTTGCAAAAAATTTTATTTTTGAACTAACGCACAAAGAGTATGAAATTAACATTACTTGAACAAACATTGAAACGACTTTTTGTCTTTTCGACCCTTTTACTTATTTCCCAAATCGCTGTTTCTCAATCAGTTATCAAAGGAAAAATTATTGACGCTGGCACAGGCGAAGTTTTAGTTGGTACAACCGTTGTTATCAAAGGAACGACTATTGGCGCACAAACTGATTTTGATGGATTGTTCCAATTCACAACAGCCCAAAAGCCGCCTTTTACACTTCAAATCTCATTTATTGGTTACGAAAACCTTGAATTCCCCATTACGGCTGAAACGAAGTACCCCCTCAGTATAAAACTCGGAAATGAGACAAAAACGATTGATGTGGTTGAAATCAAAGGACAACGGATTTCTGAAAAACAAAAAGCTGCGCCTTTGACCGTTGAAACAATGGATAGATTGGCGATAAAACAAACGGCTTCCGTTAGCTTTTATGAAGGCATGGGTGCCTTGAAAGGCGTTGATTTGACCACTGCGAGTATTGGTTTCACGATTATTAATACGCGTGGTTTTAACTCGACGAGTCCTGTCCGTTCGCTTCAAATCATTGATGGCGTGGACAATCAGTCGCCGGGGCTTAACTTTTCATTGGGTAACTTTTTGGGTTCCTCTGAACTCGATGTTTTGAAAGCTGATTTGATCGTCGGTGCGAGTTCTGCCTTTTATGGACCTAATGCCTTCAACGGTGTGCTTTCAATGGAAACAAAAAATCCATTTTTTCAGAAAGGATTGTCCGCACAAGTTAAAGTTGGAGAGCGAAATTTGTTAGAAACAGCAATCCGCTATGCTGATGCTGTCAAAAATAAAAAAGGACAAGCATGGCTTGCTTATAAAGTCAACTTGTTCCGTTTACAAGCCTACGATTGGGTGGCAGACAATTATGATGCCGTTGATAATACTAAAACTGGAAGAACCAACCCCGGCAGATATGATGCTGTCAATCGTTATGGCGACGAACGCGAAGTTACCTTTGATTTCATAGAAATCAACAAAAGACAACCTTGGATTGGCAACTACATCGGTTTGGGTCAGTTTCACCGAACGGGCTACATTGAAAGTGACCTCGTGGATTATAATACACAAAATACCAAAGCCAATGCAGCCTTACACTTTCGTTTAAAACCCGAACAAGCTGAGCAGTCGCCAGAATTCATTGTTTCTTCAAACTTTGGTAGCGGTACAACTGTCTATCAAGGCGACAATCGTTTTAGCCTTAAAAATATTTTGTTTTTCCAAAACCGCCTTGAACTCCGTAAACGCGATAAATTCTTTCTTCGTGCATATGCGACAAATGAGAATTCAGGTGATAGTTACGACCCATATTTTACGGCATTATTACTCCAACAAAAATCAAAATCCAATACAGATTGGTTGCAACATTACCTGTCCTATTGGCGTGGCGTCGGTTCTCAAGCCAACGCTACAGGCTACCCAGAATTGGTTGTCAAAGGTTTTGACCCTTCTTGTAATTGCGTCATATCTGAATTTGACCAATCAAAAGCGAGTCAATGGACAGCCAATAATCAAGACTTTTTATTTCGCTCTCACGATTTAGCACGGCGATATGCCGATACTTTCAATACAAAATTTCCTTTCTTCGTGCCAGGAACAGCACGTTTTCAACAGGAATTTGATCGTATTAGATTAACTAAATCAAATAAACGCGACCTTGCGACAGGCGGAACAGGCTTTTATGATAGATCTGCTTTATATCATGCTCATGGAGAGTACCGTTTTCAACCCAAAAAGGTTGTGAATGAATGGGTTGTTGGAGCAAACTATAGGCTTTATGTACCCAACAGTCAAGGGACTATCTTCTATGATTCCGCTAATTATACGCAACGGCGCTTACCTGATGGTAGCATTGTTAATGATACGACGGGGTATAACAAAATTACAAATAGTGAATACGGCATTTATACAGGTATTGAAAAGAAATTTTCAGACAATAAATTTAAATTCAATGCGACGATAAGGATGGATAAAAACCAAAATTTCGGTTATTTATTTTCACCCGCGGCATCGCTCGTTTATCAGCCCGATGCAAAAAACTTTTTGCGGCTTAGTTTCTCATCAGCTATTCGGAATCCGACTTTGAATGACCAATATCTGAACCTCAATGTAGGTCGAGCAACTTTGCGTGGAAATACATTAGGCGCAACAGACCTCATCACAGTGGAGTCTTTTATTAAATACGTGGATAGTAGTTTTCAACGAAAATATTTAGAATATTTCAATATTGCCAAAATAAGCCCAGAGAAAGTCAAATCCTTTGAAATCGGTTATCGGACGACTCTTTTTGATAATACTTTTGTGGATGCCAGTTACTACTTTAGCTTTTACAACGATTTTATTGGTTATCAAATCGGTATTAAAACCGATGGTTTTGATGCCTTCGGTACAGCCCGGAACACTCAAGTTTATCGCTATGCTTCAAATGCAAAAAGTGGCGTAACGACCCAAGGTTTTTCGATAGGAATGAATCATTATTTCGCTAAATATTTCCAATTTGCAGGTAATTACTCGTGGAATATCTTGAATACAAAAACAGATGACCCGATTATCCCTGCTTTCAATACCCCTCCACACAAGTTCAATATCAGTATTTCAGGACGGGAAGTAAAAATTGGGAATACTAATAATTTCAGCTTCAACGTCAATTACAAATGGATTAAAGGGTTTGTTTTTGAAGGCTCACCACAATTTACAGGCGCCATTCCGACTTATGACTTATTAGATGCTCAAGTCAGTTATACGTTCCCAAAAGCCAGCACGACCTTAAAAATCGGTGCCTCTAATGTTTTGAATAAACAACAATTCCAAACGTATGGTGGTCCGCGTATCGGACGTATGGCTTATATTTCTTTACTTTACGATTTTGTGAAAAAGATATAAGAATTAAGCTAAAACGAAATATATTTGCGAAAAAAAATACCCCCTCAGTATAAAATACTATTTTTACACTCATAATTACAATTTTTATTTCTTAAATCAATACCTTTTTTAAATTTTTAAAAACAGAAAATATGAAACTACGACTACTCTTTCTAGTCTTTACTCTTTGCAGTTTTATTTCAGTGAATGCACAACGTTACTTAACGTCGCAATTTACAGCAGTTAGTAAAACTACAGCTATTTACGGCGATAACTTTACCGTTTTAAGCCTTTCAGTTACTGGTCGCACCCAAAGAGCTTCCGTATTCCCTGTACCGCCTATGGCTGTCGATATTTATCAAGCAACAGGTGACACCGTTTCAAAACGCCCTTTGATGATTTTCGTTCCAACAGGTAACTTCTTACCAAAATCAGTACGCACATCGCCTACAGGCGACCGTGTTGACTCTGTTGCCGTCGAAATGTGTACTCGTTTTGCTAAAATGGGTTACATCACGGCTTCAATGGATTATCGTTTGGGCTGGAATCCAGTTGCTTCTACAGCAACTGACCGTACTTTTCAACTGATAAATGCCGCTTATCGTGGTATTCAAGACTTGAGAACGGCTGTTCGCTATTTCAAAAACAATGCAGCTGCATTGAAAATTGATACAAACCGTATCATGGTCATTGGTGACGGAACAGGTGGATACATCACCCTTGGTGCCGCAACTTTAGATAATTACGCGAAAGTTTTCACAACATCACGCCCCCAAGGTAAATTCACCGCTTTGGTAAACGGACAAGTTGTACCAATGGTCATTGAAGCATATAATGGCGATATCCAAGGCAAAACATTAGGCATATGGCCCGGTATCCCTGGCATTCCAATCCCAGCAGGTGATACTCTTTGTGTGCCTAACCATATTGCACCAAGCTCAAAAATCCAATTAGCCGTAAATTTAGGCGGTGCAATTGGAGATTATACTTGGTTGGATGCTAACTCTACACCAATCGTTTCGATTGCTTGTCCTCACGACCTAAACGCACCTTATCGCGATTCAGTTCTTCTTGTCCCAGTTAGTCCAACTGTAGCACTCCCTGTTGTTCAGGTTCAAGGCAGCCATTGGATACAGTTGCGTGCTGACTCACTTGGTATTAACAATAGCTTTAAACGCATAATATCCTCTTTTGACCCATACAAGAGCCTTGTTGCACCAAGAAGTGCAGTTGGTTATTATGGTAGCGATAAATTTTCTGCAACATACGCAACAGGTCTATTACCATTAGTAGGTCGTTCAATAAATGACTCATCACCTTGGCAGTGGTGGAATACAGACACACTCGTTCAAAAATACGGTGACAGTCCTGGCGCATTAGCTGGTAATCCAGGTATGAGTGCAACAAAAGCGAGAACATACATTGATACCATAATGACTTTCGTTATCCCACGTGCTTGTATGGCTTTGAACTTACCTTGTGCTATTCAAGTCACCGGTACTCAAGACTTGTTGAACGCCAACACAACAAAACTTACAATTGCACCGAATCCAGCGCAAAGCTACATCACTTTTGAAAGTGAAGTATTCAATCCAATCCAAGCGATTGAACTTTACGACATGAGTGGTCGTCTCGTGCGCCAAGTAGCGAAAGTGAACAACCACAACTTCAATATGATGCGTGGCTCATTGCCAACAGGCATGTATATCGCAAAAGTGAAGTTTGAAGGCGGGATATTGAGTAAAAAAATCGTCTTTGAAGACAAATAAATTTTTCGTTATCGGTGATTTGTTATTGGTTACTCGTTGATACTATTTCAACCAATAACCAACAACCAATAACGAATCAACCAATAACCAAATAAAGAATAAGTTTTTGTGTTTATCTCGTGTGGAGGCTATTTCCGAATTTCGGAAATGCCTCTTTTTTTAGCTGTTAACAGAAAAAGGGTCAATTCTATGAGAAGAATTGACCCTTTTTTGTGTTTGATACGATGAATATTAATAAGCCAAGACAAGACTTTTAGTCTCTTTATTTTTCAACGCCGCATATTGGTAAGCTTTAAAAATATCTAAGATTCCTTCCGCACCGATATAAAAGAGGGCATCTAAAATACTCAGACCCGCATCAAATTGTATGGGATACTGAGGGGGGTGATTTTTTAAATAATTTCCTATTTCATTGTATATTAATGAAATACCCCGTTCAGAATAAGTCATATTGAATTGATATTTCTTTGCTCCCGTTCCACTCATGTATAAATCCCCACCCATATAGCCAACAAGTTCAGCATTGTATTCATCCGCTTGAAAACCTCTAATAGGCAGTTCAGAAGAAAGAACAATTTTTCTGTCAATATTTAGAAAACTAAGAATATCAAAAATCAAATTTTTATTGAACTCCGCCAGATAAGTTAAATCGCGACCAGATAATATAGACCGTTCGAGAGTTGGAAAATAATCGTTGAAAAAAGGAGCTTTATGATAGACGTAGTAAATTTTATTAATTTGTTTTTGTTGCCAATTCTGCTCTTGGCAAATTTTCAAATCACTTATCAATGCAAAATCACTGTGCCGTTTTAATGGGACAATGATATAGTCCTGTTCTGATGTCGCGGGGTACTTACGTATAAAAACACGTTTGGTAAAACTGTGTTTAGTGTATTCTACATTGTCATGCAAAATGAAAATGTCACTTGCCCAGATTTTATAAAAATATCCTATCCATGGCAAATAATTAGGTTGATGTATCGATATCGTCATTAAGTAGTTGTGTAATTAAGTTGTTAATGAAAAAAATATTATAAAAACCCTTTATAATTGGTTGACCACCAATATATTGAGAAACAGTAAAAATTCTTTTCATATTCAAACTCTTAACTTAGAATGTACCACAAAGAAACGAAAACTGATTTACTTTTTGTTCTTTTTGAGATAACTATTAATGATAAACACAATTTGCTGTGCTGCCGTTCCGTCGCCTAAAAAATGACTAAACACCTTAGGTGTCTGAAAAGTTTTTATGGCTTCAAGTATCTTCGTACGATTTGATCCTGTGATTTTGCTCCAACCCTCATTGACCGCTTCAATCCATTCGATTTGGTTATCCAATATACAGCATCTAACCTTATGAAAATAAGCCTCTTTGATAACACCTCCCGAGTCCGTCAACACCATTTTTGCATAGCGAATAAGCGTCTGAGTATCCCAAAAACCCATAGGATCAAGTACTTGTACATGAGTTTTTTCTAAAAGATGTTGCAAACCATGCTTTTCGATAGTTGCCCTTGTACGTGGGTGAATCGGGAAAATAATCGGCTCTTTTATATCATCAAAAACAGATAAAATTTGTTTGAGTTGTTCAACATCATCCGTATTGCTCGCTCTGTGACAAGTCATGAAAAAATATCCCCCCTCAGTAATAGGTGATTGGGAATGGGCTATTCGGGATTGGTTGAGACGATCAAACAGAGACGTCTTGTTCGTTTCTATTTTATCTATGTTATAGACTATCAAATCTATGCCAATATCACCAACCAAATGCACCCCCTCCGTAATGCCTTGTTTTTGCAAATTTTCAACGCCTGTTGGTGTTGGGCAAAAATACAAATCCGTTACAGAATCGGTCAATAGTTTATTAATTTCTTCAGGAATGCGCTTGTTCCATTCCCTTAATCCCGCCTCGACATGTGCCAATGGAATATTGTTTTTTGCAGCTGTAATGGCGGCGGCTGATGTCGAATTTGTATCACCAAATACGACAACCATATCAGGTTTTTCTTTTTCTAAAACTGCATCTAACTTTATAAGTATCTGCCCCATCTGAAAAGCATGACGACCACTGCCAACATCGAGATTGTACTGAGGGGTCGGCAAACCTAATTCATCAAAAAACTGTTGCGACAACGTATAATCGTAATGTTGTCCCGTATGAACAAGCACTTCTTCTAAGTTTTCGCTTTCGGCAATCGCTTTACTGAGGGGTGCTGCTTTGATGAATTGTGGTCGTGCGCCAACGACGGTAAGGATTTTGTATGTGTTTTGTTTCAAAATATAAATACTTAAATGGGATTCTTCAAATCATCAATATTTAAAATACTCATCTCTTAATTGTTTTTGCCATTCTGTAGGATTTTCAATTTGCCTAAACATATTCTTTTGTTTCATTTTTTGAAAAGTCAAACTCAATTTTTCTTTTTGAGTAAGCACTTGTTCAGGCTTGTCAACAAGAATGATAACACGAACATAAGCATTACCATAATC
>JAYSQG010000259.1:0-12239 GCA_043721685.1 Saprospiraceae bacterium
ATTGACATTCAACCCTTTCAGGGTTGGGAGACGGCTCGCTACTTTGCCCGTAGATTGCATCTACGGTTATTCATATTCAATCCTTTCAGGATTATCAGAATCTGCGCTTTTAATAATTTCACGTTACTAACAAAAAAATAATAACTTACTATTTACTCTAAAACTTTCTCAAAGCGTAACAAACTTTCGTGCGAGTTTTCAATAGCAGTAATAGAAACAGAAAAGACCCCCTCAGTAAAACAACAAAAAAGCCTTGTCCCGCCAAACATGCGGAACAAGGCTTTTCGTATATTATTTCAAGTCGTTGACCCAATAACGCACGCAATAGAGCGAACAAATCTTAATTTCACGCCTTTTAGTATAGGACTTCTTTCAATTTAAAATCAAACCAGTATCAATGAAAAAGATTCTTAGTTTTGTTATCTGCTTTTTGGTCTTCAATGCCCTTTTTGCACAGGCTTTGAAATGGACAAAAGACGGAAAAGGGTATTTGCGCCAAGACAAAGGCGAAATTGTGCAATTCAACTTGCCCGATATGCAGCGCACGGTGCTTGTGACCAAAGAACAACTGACACCGACGGGCAAAACGACCCCCCTCAGTATTCGGAACTATTTTTTCACGGACGACAACAGTAAGGTCTTGATTTATACCAATACCAAACGGGTTTGGCGACAAGACACGCGCGGCGACTATTGGGTTTTGGATATGCAAACCAAAAAAATGAGTCAAATCGGTAAAACATTGCCCGAAAGTTCTTTGATGTTTGCTAAAATCTCACCCGATGGCAGCAAAGCGGCTTATGTAAGCGAACGCAATGTGTATGTTGAAGATTTGTCGAATGGTAAAATCAAGGCTTTGACCAAAACCAATGGCACGCCAAAACTCATCAACGGCACATTCGATTGGGTCTATGAAGAGGAATTTGATTGCCGCGATGGTTTCCGTTGGAGTCCTGACAGCAAAAAGATTGCGTATTGGCAGATTGATGCCAACAAAATCCGCAATTACGATATGTTGAACACCACAGACTCGATTTATCCTTTTATCATTCCTGTTGAATATCCAAAAGTGGGCGAATATCCGTCTCCTTATAAAATAGGTGTGGTGGATGTGAAAAGAGGTAAAACGAAGTGGATAAACATTCCAGGCGTACCAAACAATACCTACGTACCACGCATGGAATGGGCAGTAAACAGCGATGAATTGATTATTCAACAACTCAATCGCAAGCAAAATGAGACGCAAATCATGTATTGTAATGCTAAAACAGGCAGTACATCTACCATTTATCAAGAAAAAGAGGCTGCTTGGATTGACTTGATGAGCAGAGACATGACGGATTATTGGAAATGGTTGGAAGGCGACAAAGCGTTTATTTGGGAAAGCGAAAAAGACGGTTGGCGACACCTCTACCGCATATCAAGAGACGGCAAAAATGAGACATTGATTACCAAAGGCAACTACGATGTGATTGATGTTGTGCGCATTGATGAAGCACATAACGATGTTTATTTCTACGCTTCGCCTGATAATGCAACGCAAAAGTATCTGTATCGGACTAAATTGAGTGGTGATGGTACAGCAGAACGCATCAGTCCTGCCAATGAAAAAGGTACGCATACTTACGATATTTCGCCTGATGGGAACTATGCACAGCATAGTTTTACCAATTATTATACCCGTCGCCTAAGCGAATGGGTGACGCTGCCTGACCACAAACCACTAACAACACAAGAAAGTATTGCGGCAAAAATAAAAGACACGCCACCTGCCGATAACAATGTCGAATTTTTTCAAGTAACAACGGTAGATGGCGTAACGATTGACGGTTGGATGGCAAAACCTAAGAACTTTGACCCTTCCAAGAAATATCCGATTGTGTTTAATGTCTATTCCGAACCTGCGGGCTCAACTGTGCGTGATGCGTTTGGCATCAACAACAATCGTTTATACACAGGCGATATGGCAAATGACGGCTATATTTATGCCTCGCTCGATGGACGTGGTACGCCTGCACCGAAGGGCAAGGCGTGGCGCAAAGCCATTTATCGAAAAATTGGCATTGTAAATATCAGAGACCAAGCAATGGGTGCAACCGAAATGTTCAAAAGGTGGTCTTTCATTGATACGTCACGCGTAGCGGTGCATGGATGGAGTGGCGGCGGTTCGGCGACTTTGAATTTGCTGTTTCAATATCCTAATATTTACAAAACAGGTATATCAGTGGCAGCGGTTGCGAATCAATTGACCTACGACAATATTTATCAAGAGCGATACATGGGTATTCCGCAAGAGAATAAAGAGGATTTTGTCAATGGCTCGCCTATGACGTATGCTAAAAACCTACGTGGCAATTTGTTGTACATTCACGGAACAGGCGACGACAATGTACATTATCAAAACGCAGAAATGCTTCAAAATGAATTGATTAAGTACAATAAACAATTCCAGTTTATGTCTTATCCGAATCGTTCGCATGGTATTTCTGAAGGCGAAGGAACGGGTTTGCATTTAGCGACATTGTTTACCAATTATTTGCGGCAGTATTGTCCACCAGGAGCGAAATGACCTCCTCTGTATGTGAACAATCTTAGGAAGATTTTTACAGGCGAGCATTGATTGATGATAATGCAGCGAGGGCGACCGCAAGGGTCGCCCCTACATTTAATCGAATTTGGTAGGGGCTACCCTTGCGGTTGCCCTCACGCTGGTAAATATCATTTATTACTAATCAACGCTCTAATCTATAAAATTTCGTAAATCCCCCCTCTCAGTATTTTTGAAAAAATTCACCATTTACCATTATTTTATCATCAATCACTTTATAAATGAAAAAACTAAGATTACCTTTTTTAACACTTTTTCTTTTCGCAATTGCTTTGCAACTCGGCACATCACAAGCCAAATTAGTTGAAAAAGTAACCCGTAAAGGCGATGAAATACTCATTCCTTACGAAAAGTATGTGTTGCCAAACGGCTTAACACTCGTTATTCACGAAGACCATTCCGATCCGTTGGTGCATGTGGATGTGACGTATCACGTCGGTTCGGCACGTGAAGAAATCAGCAAATCAGGTTTTGCGCATTTTTTTGAACACATGATGTTTCAAGGTTCAGACAATGTCGCAGACGAAGAACATTTCAAGTTGGTGACTGCCGCAGGTGGTACACTCAACGGTTCAACGAATAGAGACCGCACCAATTATTACGAAACATTGCCGAGCAATCAACTCGAAACAGGTTTGTGGTTAGAAGCTGACCGCATGGGCTTTCTGTTAGATGCGGTGACGCAAAAGAAGTTTGAAGTGCAACGTGCCACCGTCAAAAATGAGCGTGGACAGAACTACGACAACCGTCCGTATGGGCTGGCTTCGGAAACGACAGCTAAAAACATGTATCCTTATGGGCATCCATACTCTTGGTTGACAATCGGTTATGTCGAAGACCTTGACCGTGTGAATGTCAATGATTTGAAAAACTTTTTCCTCCGTTGGTATGGACCCAACAATGCCACCCTTACTGTGGGGGGCGATGTGGACGTTCAAAACGTCGTTAAATTGGTAGAAAAGTACTATGGTAGCATCCCACGTGGACAGGAAGTGACCGATATGCCGAGCATGGTGGCTTCGTTGGACAAAGACCGTTATTGCTCTTATGAAGACCAATACATCAAAGTGCCCTTGTTGTCGATGGCTTTTCCTACGCCAGCCGCTTATTCAAAAGAGGAAACGGCTTTGGATTGTTTGGCTGAAATCATAGGACAAGGTAAAAACTCTTTGTTGTATAAAAATATGGTGAAAACACAATCGGCAACACAAGCCGCTTGTTTTAATTCCACATCAGAATTGTCGGGTGAATTTACGTTTCGGGTGTTACCATTGCCCGGAAAATCATTGGCAGATATGGAAAAAATGACGCGCCAAACCATCGCTGAATTTGAAAGCCGTGGTGTAACGGACGACGATATTACCCGTTTTGTGGCGGGTTATGAATCGGGTACGATTAACCGTTTGTCAAGTGTTTCTGGAAAGGTCTCTACTTTGGCAGCGTTCCAAACTTACCAAAACAATCCGAATTTTATGACAGAGGAATGGAAACGGGTTCATGCCGTTACCAAAGCCGATGTTATGCGGGTGTATAATCAATACCTCAAAGGTAAAAACTGTGTGGTTTTAAGTGTTTATCCAAAAGGAAAAGCCGATGCAGTGGCTGCGGCAGACAATTACACCGTTTCTACTGAGGGGTACAAAGCACCTGATTATGGCTATGCGGGTATGAAATATGTCAAAGCCAAAGATGATTTTGACAGAAGCAAAAAACCTGTGGGCGGCGCAAGCCCTGTTATCAAAGTCCCTGAAACGTGGACGGCGAAGTTTAAAAACGGTATTCAAGTGATGGGTACTAAAAACGATGAGATTCCAAAAGTGACTTTGCTCATCAGTATTGAAGGTGGCAATCGCTTGTTGGCGAATGACTTAGGAAAAGCGGGTTTGGCGGACATCACTGCTAAAATGTTGAACGAAGCAACGGAAACGTATTCTTCGGAAGAAATGTCAAGCGAAATGGATAAATTAGGTGCAAATATCTCGTTTTCGGCAGGGTCTGAAAGTATGAATATTTATTTGGATGTACCTAAAAAGAATATGGACAAGGCATTGACGCTTTTAGCAGAGAAACTTTTACGTCCTAAATTCGATGCCAAAGACTTTGAACGCATCGTGAAACAAAGTTCAGAACAGATAAAAATTCAACAAGCACAACCTGCTTTTATTGCCAATAATGTGTACGAAAAAACATTGTATGGCAGCGAAAATATCAAATCAACACCGACTTCGGGATATAGCGAAACCCTTAGCAAATTGACGCTTGATGATGTCAAAAGTTTTTATCTGAAGTCAATCACCCCCAATTTGGCTAAATTAGTCGTTGTCGGTGATGTGGACGAAAATGAAATTATGCCCAAACTACAATTCTTAGACCAATGGAAAAAACGTAAAACCGTTTTGCCAAAGGTAAAAGGGGGACAAGCGATTACCAAAACCAAAATCTATTTGGTGGACAAACCTAAGTCGGCTCAATCTGAAATTCGTATCGGCAATCTGACCGAAACGCCTTATGATGCCACAGGCGAATATTATCAATCTACTTTGATGATGTTTCCTTTGGGTGGAGCTTTCAACAGCCGCGTCAATCTCAATATGCGTGAAGACAAAGGTTGGACGTATGGCTGTCGTGCGGGTATCAGTGCCGACAAAGATGGCGGCGTGTTTACCGGTTCAGGTGGTTTCAAAGTCGGTGTGACGGACAGTGCGGTCATTGAATTTATGAAAGAATTCAAAAACTATGCTGACAAAGGTATTACAGACGAAGAAGTGGCTTTTATGAAAAGTGCCATAGGTCAAAGTGAGGCGCGCCGTTATGAATCAAATCAACAAAAAGCAGGCTTTTTGGCGAATATTATGAGAAATAAATTGCCTAAAAACTACACCGAAAAGCAGAATAAAATGCTGAAAGCGATAACGGCAAAAGACATCAATGCGCTCGCTAAAAAGTACGTCAAAGCGGATAATATGAACATCATCGTTGTGGGTGATAAGAATGTTGTTTTGCCAGGTTTACGAAAATTGGGCTATGAAATTATCGAATTAGATGCAAATGGTTTGCCAGTGACGGTAAAACCATAGTGACATGAGGTGTTTTATGTTCGGGGAACTTTTGAAGTTCCCCGAACATAGCGTTAAACAAATGGGTGTCTAAGAAATTCTGATGAATTTTTTAGACACCCATTTGTTTATAAAGAATTGACTTGTAGTTATTTATGAAAAGGTACCAACCTTCTTTAAAATTAATCTAAATAATATTTCAAAGAATACTTGTCTATTCCAAAGTCTCGTTTTAGTTTTGCGTCGTTATTTTTAATAAGTCTAAATAATTTTAAAACTTAATTATGATGTACGTAAAATCTATCACCTTACTGTTTATTTTCTTTTGCTTACCTTTTGTCGCCTTTTCTGAATCCTTTGAATTAGGCAGCACCTCAGGAACTGTTGTTGACCAAACCAATCAGCCCGTTGTAGGCGCATCCGTCGTTTTAAAAAGCACTGTACGCGGTGTGACGACCAATGAACAAGGCGAATTCATACTCAAAAACGTCGAAATTGGCACATATACACTTGTTATTTCAAGCATTGGCTTCGAAACACAAGAAAAAACGATTTCTATACTGAGGGGTCAAACGACGACTCAAAAAATCACTTTATCTGAAAACAACCTATCACTTGCAACGCTTCATGTGGTGTTCAACAAAGGCGTAGGTGGCACAGGACACATGCCCGAAGTCAGTGATTATGCCATCAATGCCACTAAAAAGAACGAAGTTGTCAAATTGGATCGCATTGATGCCAATTTAGCGATGAACAACACACGCCAAATCTTCAACCGTGTTCCGGGCATTCATATTTGGGAAAGCGATGGTTCGGGTATTCAACCCGGTTTGGCTTCCCGTGGTTTGAGTCCGAATCGTTCGTGGGAATTCAATGTGCGCATGAATGGTTACGACATCACGCCCGACCCAATGGGCTATCCTGAAGCGTATTACAATCCGCCGATGGAGGTGGTTGATAAGATTGAAATCGTGCGTGGCGCATCGTCTTTGCAATATGGTCCCCAATTTGGCGGCTTGTTGAATTATGTTTTGCGTAAGCCCGATGCTTCAAAACGGGTTGTTTTTGAATCGCAAAATACTGTTGGTAGCAATGGACTTTTCAGCACGTTCAACTACGTAGGCGGCACAGAGGGCAAACTCAAATACACCGCTTATTATCAAAAACGTGTGGGTGAGGGTTGGAGAAATAACAATCAATTCAATACCGACCACGCCCATTTGGAGATGAATTACGCTTTCAGCAGCAAATTCAAAGCAGGTTTTGAAATGACTTATATGACTTATCAAAGCCAACAACCGGGCGGTTTGACCGATTCTCTCTTTGCTGTTGATGCACAGCAAAGTTTCCGCAGTCGCAACTGGTTCAGCACGCCTTGGCTCGTTCCGGCTTTGACAGCAGAGTATATTTTTGATGAAAATACCCGCTTGAGTTTCAAGACTTTTGGAACAATTGGTGAACGCAGCAGCATCGGTTTTGTCTCTGCTATTACAAACAAAGATCCCCTCAGTACAAATCGTCAATTGGATCGTGATTTCTATAAAAACGTCGGTTCAGAGCTGCGTTTCATTACAGATTATGTCCTTTTTCATAAAAAAAATACATTGAGTACAGGTGTTCGTTACTTCAACGGCAATACACACCGCCAACAAAAAGGTAAAGGTGACACAGGTACGGATTTCAGTACAACGCTTGTAGATGCCACTTATCCAACCGATTTGAATTTCAATAATCAGAACTTTGCCGCTTTTGCGGAAAATATTTTCCGCATCAATGACCGCTTTTTGATGACAGGTGGTTTGCGTTTGGAGCATATTACAACCAATTCTGATGGTCGTTTGAACTACAAAACAGACGGCACTGAAAACCGCATTTCAAACATCAATCGCAGCCGCACTTTTGTATTGGCGGGTATTGGTGCAGAATATCACCCGACTAAACAATCGGAGTTTTATACCAATATTTCACAAGCTTATCGCCCTGTTTTATACTCCGATTTAACGCCTCCCGCAACGACAGATGTGATTGACCAAAACCTAAAAGATGCCAAAGGCTTCAATTTTGACTTCGGTTATCGCGGAAAAGTAGGTGCATGGCTCAATTTTGATGTCGATTATTTTTACCTTAATTATGACAATCGTGTAGGAACAATTACGCAGTTGGATGCAGCTAACAAAACATATCAGTTCCGCACCAATTTAGGTCAAAGCATTTCAAAAGGCTTTGAAGGTTATGTCGAAGTTGACCCAATTGCGGCATTTTATCCAAAATCGCCTATCGGAAATTTGAGTTTGTTTGCGTCTATGAGCTTTATTGATGCCACTTATCAGGATTTCAAGACAACAACGGTCTCAAATGGTCAAATCGTTGAAGGCAATTTGAAAGGCAAACACGTTGAGAATGCCCCTCAGTATATCCATCGTTTTGGCGTGACATATACTAAAAAAGGCTTGTCTTTGACGTGGCAATTGAGCAGCGTCGGAGAGGCTTATGCCGATGCTTCCAATACGGTAAAACCTAATACAGCGGCGACATCTGGTTTGATTCCCGCTTATACTGTTCAAGACCTATCAGCGAGTTTTAAGTTTTTGAAGCATTACAACCTCAAAGCAGGCATCAACAACTTAACCGATACCCGTTATTTCACACGTCGTGCGGGCAGTTATCCAGGTCCCGGTTTGTTGCCTTCGGACGGACGGACATGGTATGTGTCTGCGGGTTTGAAGTTTTAAGATAAAATCAAAATTTAAACTTTAAAAAGTGCATCGAGTCATAAACTTGATGCACTTTTTATATGTAGTTGATTACTTTTGTTCACTAAACCATCACTATCATTTTATTCAAACTCAAAGCCTTGACATGAAAAACAAGACGCTCTTACGTTCCATAAAACGATTTTCTTTTTTGCTAACGATTACTTTTACCCCCCTCAGTAAAATCACGCTTTTTAATACAATTGGGCAAGTTTCAAAGACTATTCACGAAGTCAATAATTCAAGTATCTCACTCGATGTCGGCGACCTACCAGAAGGGATATATTTTCTAAAAGTGGATAATTATAGTCTTAAAAAGGTAGTGATACAGCGTTGGTAATATTTGAATTACCTTTAGGATTAATTATCAATCATTAGCAAAAATAAAAAAAATGAATAGAAGAGACTTAATTAAAAACGGACTACTAACGGTGGCAGGTACAAGCATTTTAGACACAAATGCAAAGCAGCCCTTTGAGAAAAAGAAAAAAAGCCATTTCAGCTATTCCTTAAATACCAGCACCATCCGAAAACAGAATTTGGGCTTGGTCGGGGAAATCAAAACCGCTGCTAAAGTGGGTTTTGATGGCATAGAGATATGGATGAATACCTTAGAAACCTATGTAAAAGGAGGTGGCAAACTGTCTGAAATTCGGAAATTGGCTGAAGGTCTGGGCATTCAGATAGAGGATTCGATTGGATTTGCCGCTTGGGTTGTAGATGATGAAACAAAGAGAACTGCTGCTTTAGAACAAATAAAAAGAGAAATGGATATGCTCGCTCAAATTGGGTGCAAACGCATAGCCGCGCCGCCTTTTGGTGCAACCAACGAACCCGGTCTAAATCTCTACAAAGCGGCTGAAAGGTATATTAAAGTCTTGGAATTGGGTAAAGAAATGGGTGTCGTGCCACAATTAGAAATGTGGGGCTTTTCAAAGAATTTACATCTTTTTGGTGAAACTTTGTTGGTGGCTTCACAAACAGGGCATGCCGATGCGCTCATTTTAGCCGATGTTTATCACTTGATTCGAGGCGGCTCGCCCTTTAATGCCTTAGAGTTTGTCAATGGCAACAACGTTCAGATGTTTCATATAAATGATTATCCCGCTATTGACGATAATACAAAGCTGACTGATGCGATGCGGGTCATGCCCGGAGATGGTGTTGCGCCCTTAAATCAGATTTTACAAATGCTGAATGCTAAAAACACGCCTATTGTACTTTCTTTAGAAATTTTCAATGAAAACGTTTGGAAAATGGACGCTGTGGTAGCGTGTACCTTGGGGCTTGCGAAGATGAAAGCCAGTGTTGCAAAGGCTTTAGCTTCATAATTTATCGGTTGTTATCAGATTACCAAATCGCGTGTTAAAACCTTCAATACCTTGCAAGCCGCCTGTGTGAACGGCAACAATCGTCGTGTTTTTAGGAAAAAAACCTTTTTCTATTAAATCAAACACGCCATACAGCATTTTGCCTGTGTAAACAGGGTCGAGGGCGATGGCGTTTTTGTTTTTAAAATCATTGATAAAATCTATCAAAGGTTTTGTCCATTTGGCATAGCCGTTAAAATGGTAATCATTGTTGATTGACCAATGCTGTTTTTGTTCAAAAACACCTCCTTTTCCTAACGTATTAGGATTAAGTACCCCCTCAGTATAATCGGCAATTTCGGCTTGTTTTAGAAGTTCAAAAACATCTTTTTCTAAAAAATCCCCTTTGAGTGCTGCAAAACCGATAACATTAAAAGGTTTCGGTAGGGTAGTAGCGGCTGAAACAATGCCCGCCGTCGTGCCGCCTGTGCCACAAGCCAAGCAGATATAATCAGGCGTTGCGCCCAACTGTTCGATGATTTCAGGAACGATTTCGGCTGTGCCTTGCATCGCTAAAACATTTGTCCCTCCTTCGGGCAATACATAATAATTGGGAAATTGATTTTCTAAATCTTTAATAACCAAATCTTTTTTTCGATAGGCTGAACGCGAAACGAAGTGTAATGTCATCCCACAGTTTTCTGCAAACGTCAATGTTGTATTCAAAACAGTAGGTTTTTCTCCTCGAATAACGCCTACTGTTGGTACATTCATCAATTGCCCTGCGGCAGCAACGGCATGGATGTGATTGGAAAATGCACCCCCGAAAGTAATTAACCCTTGTTTGCCTAATCGCTTCATTTCCAATAGATTGTACTTGAGTTTGCGAAATTTATTGCCCGATACTGAGGGGTGTATTAAATCATCACGTTTGATAAATAGGCGTACTTGATGTGCATCGAGCCGTGTGTCTTCTATGGCTTGTAAAGGGCTGTGTATATTGTTTTGATAAAAAAACATGGTTCAGTATGAAATAGAAAAGTGAAAACACTTATTTTGCCGTCTAATCGAATCCACAAAGGTATAAATTGCTTTGAGAAGCCGACATACTGTTGAGGTACGAAATCCCGATTCTTTCGGGAAGGGGGGCTAATTTTGTAAAAACTTTAAACAAAGAAATTGTGAAAATAACCACATTAAAAATCTTCAACGTTCTTGCGTTACTCATCGCCTTGATTGTCAACTATTTAGCCAATGCTTTGCCATTGAATGGTATTAAGTCGGGTGCTGTTTCTGACAAATATTACAACGAATTTGCGCCAGCAGGTATTACGTTTACTATTTGGGCAGTCATTTACACCTTACTTATAGGTGTGATGATTTGGCAATTTATCGGTATCAACCATTTGAAAACCATTGCGGTTAAGAGCATAGGTCTGTTGTTTATCCTTAATTGTGTCCTCAATGCCTTGTGGTTGTATGCGTGGCATCATGAAGCCTTTGTGATAACGCTGGTGTTGATGCTCGGCATTTTGTGGACATTGGTTGAAATCAATCAGATTGAATCGCATAAATTGTCTCGTCATACGCCTTCAAGAGGCTTGCTGCAAAGTGCCTTCGGCATTTATCTCGGTTGGATTTGTATCGCAACCATTGCCAATTTTACGACATTTTTTGTCAGTATTCAGTTCAATAAATTGGGTTTGTCAGATACATTTTGGACAGGCGGTGTCATTGGCATTGGAGCGATAACGGCTGCTTTATTAGTGGTACGGTTCAAAAACATATTCATCGGTCTCGCAGTTTTATGGGCTTTGGTCGGCATTGCGATTCGTCAAAGCCAATTGCATGGACATTTTACACCTATCAGTTGGGCGGCTTTGACATATAGTTTGGCAGTTGTGGCGAGTTTGTTTTATGCAAAGCGATGAAAAGTGAGAAATGACCCTTCCTAAAATAGGTTGACTGGCTAATTGTTGGCTGAAACCAGCACCGCCGTTCGTTGGTTTAACTTGGAGATGTATTGAAAAGTACATCTTGTGCCAGCTGGGTGTCAAAAAGCACGAGCCTGCATCAAGACCCGTCCTGGAACAGATCGAATTTGTGTATCTTCGAGCGTTACTACGGCTATTGTAGCAGAACCGTCAAGTGTCATAAATTCAACTTCAAAGACTTTACCGCCTTCGTAAGTATCTACAACAACGCCCACATCGTCCACTGTTAAACCTTCGTTAGGTAAATCAACAGTTAAAATAACACAATCATAATTTTTGATTTTATTTTCCATAATCTATTTTTTTAAAAAGGATAAGCAGTAACACATAATGCTTACTTCGATACTTTAGCCTTCGATGCTTATCTTAGCGGGCAGTTTATAGATGGATTTAACTTATATTTTTGAATAATTTTGTTCAACGGCTGCATCTACGCATACCGCCGCCTTTTCGAGCCTTTTGCGGGTGGGCTTTTAGGCGGCGGTTGACGTAGATGCTGTGTTCGACGAATTGCTCTC
>JAYSQG010000260.1:0-2197 GCA_043721685.1 Saprospiraceae bacterium
TCGGATATCGAAATGTTGTTTCCAGACAGTGGTCAACCTGACTTAAATACGCTTGTTGAGGAGTTAATGGGTTTGCGTGGAGAGGTCAAAAAATTAGCACAGTCAACGCTTAAAACCAATCACGATGTGCAAACGATGATGGGGCAACAAAAAGAATTGGTCGCCCAAACCCAAGAACATTATCAAATCGTTCAAACACCTGTTATTGAAAAAACAACAGACGAATCCGATGAATACAAGGAGCTTTTGTTGCAAATTATTGAACAAGACGATATCGTACAGCGCACAGCCGAGCATTTCAAAACTTTGGCTGAACCCACTTTTTTTAACCTCCAAACTTATCGCCAACAAATGGCTTCTTGGAAAAAAGGTTATGATATAGCGACTCAAAAATGGTCTAAATTGGTTAAATCAACAGGTTTATATGCCACTGGCAAAATTGGCGAAACCTTTAATCCGCTGTATCACGAAGCCATTGCGACGAAATCGGACAGCACAAAAGGCAATAATATTATTTTAGAAATAGAAGTTTTAGGCTATATTCGGCAACAAAAAATAATTCGCCGCGCAAAAGTCGTTGTTAATAAATGGTAGGGCTTTCTTATAAAAACAATACAGGTTAAAACGTCTTTCTTAAATGACCTTATATTCCTTATATTGTAAAAAAAAAGTTATGGAAAACTTGATAGTAGGTATTGATTTAGGCACGACCAATTCTGTTGTGTCGGTCATTGATGATAATAAAAACCCGATGACGGTTGAGGTTGATGGTGAAAAACTACTCCCCTCAGTCATCAGCCTTACAGAAACGGGTATTATCGTTGGTCAAACGGCTAAAAATATGCTTGTTTTAGAGCCTTCAAAGACTATTGCGTCCATCAAACGGAAGATGGGGCAAGACATTTCTATACCCATTGGCAATCAAAATATGCGTCCAGAAGAAATTTCAGGACTGATATTGAAGAAGATAAAACAAACGGTGGTCAAAACGTTTGCGCTCAATGACTCAGACCCATTGAGAGCCGTTATTACCGTACCCGCTTATTTTACGGAAGGTCAACGCGACGCGACAAAAGAAGCCGCAGAATTGGCAGGGCTAAAAGTTGAGCGCATCATCAATGAACCGACGGCGGCTGCTTTAGCTTTTGGTTTGTCGAAAATGGAAGAAGCTGTTTATGCTATTTATGATTTTGGCGGCGGCACATTCGATGTGTCTATTATCGAAAGCACAGATGGTTTGGTAGAGGTTTTGGCATCAACAGGCAACAATCACTTAGGTGGAGACGACATAGATGCGTTGTTAGCAGATTCTTTGTGGCAGACGTTTTTAATAGAAAATAAATTACCTGCCAACACAATTCGCAGTGAAAATGAAAAAGCCCGCCTTATCAGAATAGCAGAACGGACAAAAATACACCTGTCCGAGACCCCCTCAGTAAAGATTCAAGAAAGTTTCTTTGCGAATATCAAAGGCATCAATTACCATTTAGAAGCCATCGTCAATCGCTCTGATTTTGAAAGTTTGATTCAAAATATTGTCAATGAGACCGTTGCGCACCTTCAAAAAGCCGTGCAAGAAGCGAATTTAACTTTTGATGACCTCGATGGCGTTATATTGGTTGGTGGTTCAAGCCGTATCCCTTTGGTAGCGGAACAAATAGAACAGCAACTCGATATCAGCCCAACGCTCATAGATTTGCCCGATGAAGCCGTGGCACATGGTGCAGCGATTCAAGGAGCGATTATAGATGGTATTGATATTGATACGATTTTGGTGGATATAACACCACATTCATTGGGTATTGCCGTTGCAGACACTGAAAACTTGATGTCTGTGATGCGTGGCTTTGATGAAATGAAATTAAAATCAATCGTGATTATACCTAAAAACACACCGATTCCGACTAAACGACACGACAGTTTTTCTTCGATAGTACCCTTCCAAGAGAAATATCATATTCAGGTTTTTCAAGGAGAAAACTATTATTTTGAGGATAATAAATGTATTGGAGAGACCTTTTTGGAGCTCAAAAACCCCGTTCAGGACGGCAGCATAGATGTTACTTTTGCTTTAGACATAAACGGTCTTTTGCATGTAACAGCTGTTGAAGCGACAACAGGTGAAAAGGTGCAAGTGGAATTCAAAAGTAGCAGAGGTAAGAAAGTGAAAGAGAACAAATTGCACCACCTCCACATC
>JAYSQG010000261.1:0-4848 GCA_043721685.1 Saprospiraceae bacterium
GTCAAAGAGCCATAGCCGATTTGGTGGAAAAACTCATTCGGGTTGGCGGTGCGGTGTGAAGTGGCTTTGCCTTGTGCATCAAAAGTCACGATGTCCACGTCCATTGTTTTTACTTTTTTGCCCGAAGCTGGGAGCATACCCATGACCATTCCTGTATTGGTGCCTGTCGTGGTGCTTTCGACGATGACTCGATTACCGTCAACGGTGAGGTTTGTAATGTCAAACTTCATGTCAGGTGCCATAGCGAAGAACATTTTATAGGCTTCAATCGCATTGTCCACGCCTTTTATCGGAGCGGGTCCAGCCGAATATTCCGTGAAATCGGCGGCACAAACGGTTTTGAATGTGGCGAAGTCGCGTTTATTGAGGCTTTCATAAGCGGTTCGGGCATTTTGTTTGATTTGGTCTGTTGAAGCCATGTCAGGCATCAATTGCTTCATGAAAGAAGCATTATCAAATTGGACATTCATAGAAGCTATTTTCCCATTATTATCCAATTCAACAAGAGCTGAAAAAGGCAAAATTGCTTTTTTACCTGACGGTGGATTGCCTTGCAAACTGCCTGTGTTTGTTCCCGAAAAGAGACCTTTTACGGCGACTTTGTTGCCGTCTGCAAACCAGTCAATGACTTCATGCTTCATATCGGGAAAGGCTTGTTTGAATCCGATTGCGAGCATTTTCCAACTCTCAGTATTGAAAGGTGTTGGTGAAATGGGCGCAGTAAGCATGAAATTGGCGGCGGCTATTTTGTTAAATCCCGCAACATCGGCAGCATCAAGCGCGGTGTAATAGGCTTTTACAGCGTTTTCTGCTTTGCTTTTTTGAGCAAAAGAGACACTGTTAAAAGTGAAAAGAGTGACGAAAAGAGTGAAAAAAATACGTGACGTTTTCATTGTAATTAAAATTTTAAATTAATTGAAAAAATGATTAAAAATGATGGATTTTGAGTTGCTAAGTTATTGACTAATAATGTTTTATAATCACTATGTGTGTATGTGTATTTAAATTAGAGTGTTTGAAAATACAGGTTAGTTGACATAGAAATGGCTAATAGATACAGTGCCTATTGTTTCTATATATTAATCCTATATATTCTATTTTAGGGGAAAAATACTGAGGGGGGGCGCTTTTCTGAATGACACTTTTATTGAATTGAAAGGTTTTACTGTTTTTTTTATTTTGAATAATGTAGGGGAGTGAGCCTCAATCAATATCAAAATGTTGTTTTTCAAAAACTTTCGATAATCTTACGAAGTAACTTTTTTTTTGGATTTCAAGAAGGTGAAAAAAAGATAAAAAATATCTTTTTTATAAAAAAACCTCCACAAACAGCTTGTTTATGGAGGTTTTGAGGTTTTTACTGATCCCAAGGATTCCTTTGGAAGGGGGTGATTTTTAAACCAAATAACCACCATCAGCCACAAAAACGCCGCCCGTACAATAACTTGACGCTTCTGACGCTAAAAACAACGCCAAACCGACTATTTCTTCGGGTTGACCAATGCGTCCGAGAGGTACTTGCGACAACATGTGCTTCATAATTCTATCGTTTGACCACAAAGCTTGACTGAATTTTGTTTGTATTAAACCCGGACAAATCACGTTTGCACGGATATTGTGTTTGCCCCATTCTGCCGCCATGACTTTTGTTAAAGAAATCAACGCTGCTTTGGAAACGGAATAAATACCCAACATTTGCTCTGCTTTCAAACCGCCGATGCTCGACACATTGATAATCGAACCGCCACCATTTTTTTCCATAATAGGCAAGCACATTTTAGCTAATTCAAAAGGTGCTTTGACATTAACATTCATGATTTTATCAAAAACAGACGCATCTGTATTTTCAACTGGACCGAATACTGGATTCGTTGCAGCGTTGTTGACAACAATATCAATACGTCCAAATGCGGACATCGTGGCATCAAATATTTTTTGGCAATCGTCCATATTACCGACTTGACCAGCGACACCAATTGCAGTACCCCCCTCAGTATTTATGGCGTTAGCAACCGCATCAACGGCTTCTTGTTTGCGACTATTGATGACGACTTTTGCGCCCATATTGGCATAGTTTCGAGCAATGGCTTCTCCAATGCCTTTCGATGCGCCTGTTATCAAAGCGACTTTTCCTTCGAGTGAAAAAGAGTTATTCATTATTTTTTATGGATATTTAAATGAAAAAAGCGAATATTCGCAATAATAACAAAGGTAAAAGAATCTCTTAAAATTTGACCTTCTTTCACATCTCTATCTTTCAAACCTTCGTTTTTATCGCTTCAACTGCCTCCTTAAAAAGAAAACGCCCAAAAACATTAAGGACAGGATTAAAAATGATAGAATCAAACTTAGATGAGCAAAATGATGAGTTGCTTTTTCATTTTCAACCATATGATTACTAAAAAATAGCTTTTTTAGTAATCATAAGCAACTGAATATGCCAGAATTGATTAAAAAACAACCTGTTTTGAAGCCCATTCTTTGCCGTCATCTACGGAGGTCATTTTGACAAAATAAGTGCCGCGCGCTACGCCTTTCAACATTAATTTATACGTAAAGCGGTGTCTGCCTTTCTTTTGAGTCATGGTTTCAATCATTTTATAATTTTGCAAAACACTTACACCCGCTGTGTCCACCAAATCCAATTTGAGCTGAAGGTCTTCAGGCAATGTGTATTGAAACAGTCCTTCAATTGCCAAAGGTTCAAGTGCTGTTGCTGCTGTGACACCTGCTTCATAATGGATTTTATAATTCACAGTATAATCTGGTATGGGTTTATTGAGCAATTGAGCGACAAATTTCATCAATTCTGGATTGCAAATGCCAACCAAATCGTCATTATCGCTAATTGCCCATAAAGCCGACTGCATAGCGCTTTGAGTGTATAGTTTTTTCTCAAAAGCAAAGGCAGTTAAGGCAAGAAGCTGACTTGATGCTAAAGATTGGGCTAAAAAAGCATCCCCAGTACTAGGCGAGCGACGGGATGCGCGAATGCACTTTGCCATCATAAAAGTTGATTTCGTGGCAAGGGCGGCTAAGCTCATTTCTTTGTTTTCTAAATGTATAAAGTCTTGAACAGTAGAATCGGTAGCGCCAAAAACGAAACCGACGGGAATGGTGACATTGAGTTCGCCTTTTGTCAGGTTTTTTACAGAAATGCGCAAATTGCGCCCATCTAAAACTTCATTTGGTTGCATGGAAATGGTTGTCACGACCCATTTTTTTTGTAAAGCTTCCTGTAATGTTACAGTTTTGCTAAAACCCAAAAAGGAAAAGGACAGGAGGGAAAGGACAATGCTTAAACGATTTTTCATTGGAAAGATGTGTTTTGGTTGTGATATGATTATTTGAATTGGGAGGAATTGATTTATAAAACGTGTAAACTTTGAAAAGTGATATACACTATTCGTCTTTTTGAAAGATTTCACGATGCCTTTAAATCGCACATTTTTAATTACCTTTGCGCCCTAAAAAGTCTATAAAAATGCATAAATCAGGTTTTGTCAATATCATAGGTCGTCCGAATGTCGGAAAATCCACTTTAATGAACGCCCTAGTCGGTGAACGAATGAGCATAATCACTGCGAAACCGCAGACAACGCGTCACCGCATCATCGGTATTTTGAGTGGCGATGATTTTCAAGTTGTCTTTTCAGATACGCCTGGTTTTGTCCGCAAACCGACCTATAAAATGCACGATGCGATGAATGCATTTGTGAAGGAAACGTTTGAAGATGCCGATATTATGTTGTTTGTCACTGAACCGAGCGAAGCCTTTGATGCTGAAGACCCGATCATTCAAAGGCTTAAAACCGTGCCATATCCGAAATTTTTGGTTTTGAATAAATCCGACAAATTTGAACGTTCGGTCATGGATGCTTATGAAGCACAAATAAGCCAATTGGTTGATTTTCAAAAAGTTATACGTATTTCTGCTTTGAGAAAAGAAAATACTGAGGGGTTGCTTTCCGTCGTCAAAGAGACGTTGCCCGAAGGTCCAGAATACTACCCGAAAGACCAATTGACGGACAGACCTGAACGGTTTTTCTGTGCTGAAATCATCAGGGAAAAGATTTTGTTGAATTATAGAGAGGAAATTCCTTACGCCTGTGAGGTCGTTATCGAAGAATTCAAAGAAACCGAAACCAATCGTGGTGAAAAATTAGCCCGCATCAAGTCGACTATTTTTGTTGGACGAGACAATCAAAAACTGATATTGATTGGTAAAAATGGCGCGGCGATGAAAAAATTAGGTATGGATGCCCGCAAAGACATGGAAACGTTTTTGGAAAGCAAGGTCTTTTTAGAAATGACCGTTAAGGTTAGGGAAAACTGGCGCGACGATGAGAAGATGTTGAAGCATTTTGGTTACAATATGTAAAACTAAAACGTTGAAAATCAACCATTAAGAAAATGCTAACACTTCGAAAATTGTGTTAAACTGCGGTTAAATACTTTATGGTATTGTTCTTTTTCTTTAATTTTATAGTCAAATAAGTAAATTATAAAACTATAAAAAACATGAAAAAGATAATCATTATTGCCGTTTTTGTCTTAGGTGCGACACTGTTTTTTACGTCTTGTTCACCTTATTATTACGACCGTTCTTATGTGCGGTCTTATCAACCACCTCCACCACGGGTTTATGTCAGACCTGTTGTACCGTATTATTATTCAACGCCACCGCCTGTTTATCGGTATAGGAGACAACACATTCATAGGCATTATAGACGTTATTGAAACATGAGACATCCCGAATTTTCTAACAAAATAAATTATCACTTGAAAAGCGTCAACTATCCCAATTCCGAAGGAATTAAATATGAATAACCGTAGATGAAATCTACG
>JAYSQG010000262.1:0-3337 GCA_043721685.1 Saprospiraceae bacterium
GCGACATTTTTAGATTGATAAGCACCATTTAGATTGACTTTTAACCTTAAAGCTTCCTCTTTTTGATTGACATCTTTATGTTTTACATCAAAATATGAAAATTCCACATCACTTTCAACGAGTTGCACATCAAAGTTTTGCGAAGCAAAATGAATAGGTGCATCACATTCTGCTGCTTTTTGAAGAAATACAGGCGTTGTTTCCCCTTGTTCCTCACCTATGACCACTGGCGTATGATGTTTGATAATCCCTGCCTTTTCAAAAGCAATAAGCGGCAAAGTATTGCCCAACATATCCATATGGTCAAAACTGATATTCGTAATAACAGACACCAGCGGCGAAATAATATTCGTTGAATCCAAACGTCCTCCCAAACCAACTTCAATAACGGCAATATCCACCCCCTCAGTAGCGAAGTAATCAAAAGCCATTGCGACAGTCATTTCAAAAAAAGAAGGTTGAATATCTTCAAATAAAGAACTATGCTGAGCGACAAACTCTTTTACGTATTTTTTAGACACATATTCGCCATTTACCTTTATTCGTTCTCTAAAATCTCTATAATGCGGTGACACATAAAGCCCTGTCTTCAAGCCCAACGACTGCAACACCGCCGCTAATAGATGTGCCGTTGAACCTTTACCGTTTGTTCCAGCGACATGAATGGTTGGAAATTTTGTTTGCGGATTGTCCAAAGCCGTGCACAAAGCCACCGTATTTGTCAAATCTTTTTTAAAAGCCGATGCACCCACACGCGTAAACATGGGCAACTGTTGATACAAATAGTCAATGGTTTGCTGATAAGTCATTGAAATTGAGCCTATTTTGAAAATAAAGTGTTTTAAGAAGCCGCAAAGAAACAAAAAAAAGGAGAGACATTTAATGTCTCTCCTTCATAAACATACTATAGAAAACTAAGACCTCTTGAGAAACCTTTATTTTACAATAAAATTGTACGTTATTGTTCCGCATTGTTTGTCTGCGCTGCCTGCTTCAAAACGGTATTGGCGGGCATTGCGTTTAGCGGCTTCTATCAAATCATCATCTGTTGTTGTCGAGCCAACGGCTTTGAAATCAGCCGAAACGACTGTACCACTCGAATTAACACAAACCGATAAAACAACACGACCTTGTTTCTGCGAATTTTCTTGTAATCGAGGTGCTGAACGCACACCACGACTGCCGAAGCCATTGATACTTCCAGCCCCACGTCCCATGCCTTCTAAAACTTTAGAGTTAGGGTCGCCATCGGGTTGTCCTTGGTTGCCAGGTCTGCCAGTATTGCCTTGACCTGTGCCTGTGCCGCCGCCGCCATTTGTACCACTTCCAGAACCTGTGCCGAAACGACCTTTAAATTTATCTTTTGCCGCTTGTTCTGCTTGGCGTTGGGCTTGTGCAGTAGCTTCAGCCTGTTGTTTTGCACGAGTAGCTGCTTGCTCTTGGTATTTTTTTTCCTCTGCTTTTTGACGCGCTTGTTCTGCTTGACGACGAATGACCACAGCATTAGGATCTTCTGTTGTTTCCACTTTTCTGGGTGGCGCAGCAGGTGTCGGCTTCACAAAAACAGGTTTTGGTGGCGGTGGTGGAACGGGTACTGGACTTGGCTTCGTTTCACTGTTTCCGGCATCTGGGTCGGGTAGCCCTGGAGCCGGATTGCTGCCGCTACCTTGATTGGGTAAACCCAATGCTGGTCCACCACCTAATAACTCTTGTGGCAACTCAACTTGAATTTGCGTATTTTCGATAGACCTCATAGGTTTTCCCATCGGAAGAAAGAACAAGATGCCCAGTAAGACATGCAGTGTCAAACTCATCAGTGTTGCTTTCTGATCATTATGGTCTTCTTGTAATTTTTCTTTATTATCCATCTTTCAATTGACAATTTATCGTTTTACAAACAATTTTTAGTGAAATAAAAATATGTTTATTCTTGAAATTCAATAACTTATTCAGCAGTCGCATGGAGAACTGACGTAATGCCAAGCGATTGTGTCATATCCAATATTTGAACCACTTTTTCAACAGGTGCTTTTGAATCAGGTGAAACAGTCACTTTGTAATCCCTTTTTTTCGCGATGTTGCGCTCTAAGAATGACTTGATTAACTCCGGTTTATTCGTTACACCGTTGAGAATAAAGCTGCCGCTCGCCGTAATACCAATATCATCAAGACGTTCAGTTGTTGCCGCTTTCTTAACTGCTGTTGCACTGGATGGCAGCGTTAGATTCAACGCACTCGGGTGTACGAGGGTCGAAACCATCATAAAAAAGATGAGCAAAATGAAAATGATGTCCGTCATCGAACTCATACCCAATTCACTACTTATTTCTCTTTTTTCACGTAATCTCATTGATTATTGCTTTTAAACCCCGCCATACTGAGGGGTATATTCATTAACTTCCTTTCGGATAATGTAAAAGTATCCTATACAAAGTGTCCTAATTTGTTGGTTCTGTTGCTAATATTGTCCGAACTTTTAACCGATTGGCAACTGCCATAATACGTGTGACTTGTTCAAAAGGAACACCCACTTCAGCCGCTATTGTGATCGATGGATTGGCTTTGTCAGGTGAATTAGCAAGTGATATACGCAAAGCGGCTTCCAATTGTGTCGGCAGTATTTGACGGTCATTGATGGTCATACGCCCATTTTTTTCGATACTCACCGTCGTTTTTATAGCTGCACTTGTTCTTTGATCAGATTTTGGCAACTGAAACGGCAAGAACTTGACAAGTGTTGATGTCAACATGAAAAATATGAGGAGCATAAATATGATGTCCGTCATCGAACTCATATTTATTTCACCCATATTTTTCCTTCGCTTCCTTATAGCCATGATGTGTATTGTGTATTGGGTCTTGGGTCTCAAATAGGGTAGGAGTCAGCGGTTTTAACAGCACTCACAAACCATAAATCAAGACTCAAGACTATTTTTTTAACGTTTCTTTTAATCTAACCCTCCAAGACTCAACCCGCAGGTTCTTGTAGCAAATCAATAAAACTGAACGTTGATGTTTCCATGTTATTAACAACACGGTCAATCATATTGTTTAATATATTGTATGCCACATAAGCAAAGATACCCACGATTAGACCCGCCGCAGAAGTAAACATTTTGACATAAATACCACCTGCAATAACGCTGATAGATAAGTTAGTTGCTGTGGACAAGTCCGAGAATGTTTGAATCATACCTGCAATGGTACCCAAGAAACCAAACATCGGCGCGACACCTGCAATAATAGCCAGGAAGTTCGTGTTCTTTTCGAGTTTGTAGATTTCGAGTTTACCCACGTTTTCAATCGAACGTTCGATATCGTCAAGGGGTTTTCCGAT
>JAYSQG010000263.1:0-4275 GCA_043721685.1 Saprospiraceae bacterium
CGGTAAGGAATTTGTTTGTAACGATCAGAATTTGCTTGATACATAATTAATTGATAATTTATAATGGATAATTTTTACTGTGGCGAAGGTAGTTTTACCCCCTCAGTATAAAGGCTTGTTTTTGCATTATTTTGGTAAAATCAATATTTTTAATTTCCAAAAAGGGCTAAAATACAAACGGCTAAACACAAGGTTTAGCCGGTTGTAAGATTTTGTAAACTATATTATTTCTTAGATATTTTAGAAATAATTCGCTCAACATCAACAAGTTGCATATCTAAAAAATCTGCAATTTGGTTTGCAGACCAATGCTTTTCTATATAAAGCTTATGTACAACCTTTTCACGTTCTTTTTCAACTATATTTTCACGTTCTTTTTCAACTATATTTTCAAAAGTATCACCATACAATTGTTTGTTAAAAAGGTCTGTCCAATGTTTAGCATTTTTATAAAGTGCGCTTGACATCTGTGTCGGTGTTTTATATTTTGAAAAAATAAAATTATTAAATTCTTGCTGTAAATTTACAGGAATTTTCATCACATTATCAATAAAAAAGAAGAATCGAAACATTTTTTCTCTTGAAATATGCCTTTTAATCCCCAATTCTATCATTTTTTCTTTGTATTCTAAACGCTGTTTAAAGTCTTTTCGGGTCTTGTTGACATAGATATTTGCCAAAACAAATAGCGCAAAAATGTTTTTTGAAGCCAACAATTCCGCTTCATTTTGACGCATGATACGATAACCGATGAACTGATAAATCATAGAAGTACCATAGCTTTTCAAAGTAAAACTATCAAAAAAGCGAGGCGTTTTGATATTCGTATAAATGGCAATCGCTACGATTTCATGGTCGTATTTGTTGAAAATCATAGAAAACATCTGATACATCCGTTTTGGAAACAGGCGTTCAAAATACGATTGAATTTCAATATGTACCAAAATCCATTTTTCTGTACCGTCTTTGAGCCATACTTTAACAAGTTTGTCAGCAACACGTTTCGTATCACTGCCCAATGCTTCAAGAATTTGTATCAACTCTTGCTCTAATATTTCGATAGGTTTGCTAAAATCTACTTTTGGAAACAAATGAGGAATGTAAAACGCAACGAAATCTTCGAAAAACTCAATGATGATTTCCTTCCAATTGCCATCAAAGTCAATATCCAGTTCTTTCATAGTATTGTTGATTTTTGCTCATTAAATTGGTTTTTAAATTTATCAAGCAAATATATTGTGTTTATTTCAACAATAAAAGTCTTTTGTTTTGTTAAATAACAATATTTTTTAGTCGTATTTTACAAAAAACTATAAAATAACAAACAACGTCGCCGCCGCCGTCAACCACAAAATAATTTGCCGATAACGGGCATCCACAATGGTTTTGACAATATAAATACCCACATAAAAACCAATTATTAGAAATGGTAAAAGAGCAATGTTGATAGCAATCGAATCCGAATTAACCGTTTCCCAACTAAAAATATGAAACGGCAGTTTGAAGAGGTTGACAAAAAGAAAAAGCCATGCATTGGTGCCAATAAAATCCTTTTTTGTCAAGCGCATACTCAAAAAATAAACATTTGCAAAGCCCCCTGCTTGATTGCCCACCATCGTCGTAAAACCCGTTCCAATACCCATAATGCCCGAAAACCAAAGAGAATGAGGGGCATCTTTTAAGGGTCGTTTTTCAAACCAAAACAAACCAAAAACGATGATGAGGACAATTGTTGCCATCATTTTTTTAAAAACAGCCTCGTTTAAATCTTTGCCAATCCATACACCCGCCAATATACCAATGACTATCCACGGCGCAAGACGCAGCAAAAGTTGCCAATTTGCATGTCTTTTGTAGTAAAAAACGGCTAAAATATCCGCACATATCAGCATCGGCAACAAAACGCCTGTGGATACTTTGCTGCCAAAAAGCCAAGCAAAAATCGAAACCGTGATGATGGAAACCGAATTAAGCCCCGCTTTTGACACGCCAACGAGCATCGCGCAAAAGATTGCCAAAGCCCATTGGAGTGGCGTAAAATGATAAGCTAAGAGCGTTTCGAGCATAAAAATTTTGTTTAGCTGACACAAGTTTTTTAATCAAATCGCCCCCCCTCAGTAACACCTTTCCAATTATCCGTCCGAAAAGGACAAGCGGGAAACCCCTCAGTATTGAACAAATTTGAGTCCACAGGTGCATCTGACCAAGCATAACGCACAGACGTTGGTTTCACCCCTTTCGGATGATAAACCACAACTTTATCGCCGACAATTTCTGCTTTGGCATAATAAAAAACGTGGTCATCTCCCGCAATTTCAAAACCTTTCAAATAGTCGTATTTGTCTTTGGAAACTAAGCCTTTTCCTATGAAATCAAAGGAAATTGTCGCTTTTCCTTTGTCAAACGCCACTGATTTATACATCGGACCAGACGGTAAAATCGCTTGATTGTACGTCTGATTCAAGGCAACGGCTGCCAAACGTTTGCCCACGTCTTGCTTATTTGTTGGGTGAATATCGTTTGGATTGCCCACGTCCGTTGTGACCACCATACCTGTTTTTGGCAGTTTCAGAGTCATGGCTTGTGCTTCACGCAGTTCTGCCCAATTACTGCCTTGATTGCTGTTTTGGTCGCTGCCATAAGTCGCTAATTGAACAAAATAGAACGGAAATTCGTCGTTCCAACGCTTGCGCCAATCTTCAATCATCAACGGAAATGTCTTGCGATATTGATAGGCTCGACCCGCATTCGATTCGCCTTGATACCACAACGCACCCCTCAGTGCAAACGGAATTAAGGGCGCAATCATGTTATTATAAATCGAAGAACCGACGTTATTACTCGAATGTAAAAAGCTGTGTGGCTCTGCAAAAGCGGGCATCAATTTCCAATCATTACCCGAAAGAGTGATTTTTTGCGCATCATTGCTGACGAATAAATCATCAGGCGAGCCTTGCAAACCTAAGCCAAACCATTCAGGTTCAATGGTTTTGTTCATTTTTATCATCAACCTGTTCATGCCCACTTGCCACGTATTGGCAGGTATCAAAATCTTTCGCGCCCCCCTCAGTAAACCTGCCGAAACAGGTTTTCCGTTGATATAAATTTCATTGTAACTAAAACATTCAGCCAAGCCCAAAGTCGTTATTTTACTCACCATTTCAGACGGTATTTCCACCATTTTAGCCATAAAACCATTGCCACGCCATGCCCAAATGCCTTTCCAATCCCATTGTCCAAGAGGATTTGACGTGAGCCATTTTGAGAAATCGAAATCGGCTGTGAGATACATTTTTTCATCCTCCAATGTTGGATAATTGTCCATGCGCCCCAACAATTTTTGTTTCAAACTCCGTTCAATCCGCATATCAGCATCGTCCCAAGACGCTGGGTAGTTTTGAGCGTAGTTTTTCAGTTCATCAGACGTTTCCATCGCCTCTTTGCTTATCCAACTTTCTATTTGTGAACCGCCCCATGACGAATGTAATATACCGATTGGCACACTCTCCGAAGGAGTCCTCATGGACATTTTTTGATAAATTTCTCTTGCAAAAAAGAAACCGACACCTGTAAAGCCGCCGACTGTTTCTGCTTGGCAAATCACCCAACTGCCTGTTTTTACTTCTTTTTGAGGTTCTAAACTCACTTCATGCTCTACTTTGTAATGCCGAATTTGGGGGAAATTGGCGTTTTTCCTTTCTATCAAAAAGTCCTTAGATTGAGCAACTGTAAACTCCATATTGGATTGACCAGAACACAGCCAGACTTCGCCAAATAGAATATCCTTGACCGAAACGGTATCAGAAGCCGCTTCAACCGTCAATTTGAACGGTCCACCCGCTTCAAAAGGCGTAAAAGTAACACGCCATACCCCCTCAGTATCTGCCGTTGTTTTTTGAATTTGACCCGCTAAACGAACCGTCAAGGCTTCATTGGGCTGTGCCGAACCCCACACGGGCAGTGGTTTTTGACGTTGCAAAACTGCATGGTCAGAAAAAAGGCGGCATAGTTTGACTTGTGCAAAAGCCATTTGTGCTATGAGTAAAGCACAAAAAAGGAGTATATTTTTCATTTTTTCATAATTTTATAAAAATTCAACACTGCTGCCACAAAGGACGGGTTTTCTAAATTCTCATCAAAAGATTTAGACACATCAAAACTTGCATGAAAAATACTATACCTAATCCGTTCTGATATCGTCTGTTGCAAGATTACATTGCGCGACAATTCTTCTAAAATCTCATCGCGTTCTTGCTCGAATTCTTGTTTTTTAAA
>JAYSQG010000264.1:0-4548 GCA_043721685.1 Saprospiraceae bacterium
GGAAGCCGCAGAGGTTGAACCTGAAACCGATGATGATGGCAATGAAAAGACCCCCACAGTAAAATATGTGGCAGAAGCATTGAGCAACGGCGCAAAAGATTTGATAGGCAATTTCGTAACCATTGATAAAAAGAAAAAATTAACGGCAAAAGACCTTAAAACATTCGCTGTAAAGCTGCCAGAAAAGACAATGGCGGAAGCGTTGGCACTACTGAAAGAATCGGAATTTATCAGTGATACGGACAGCAACATCAAAGCCTTGAAAAAGGAGCAGAAGGAAAAAGAATTGCGTTTGGAAGATTTGGTGGATGCTAAAAAGTACGGACGTGAAGGTTATATTGCCCATATAAACGACTTGATAATACTCCGTCAAGCCGAAAAAGCAGCAGTCGAAAAGGATAAAGACAAGGAAAAATACCAAAAGCAAATCGAGTTTTTGGAATCTAAAAAAGGGCAAATTGAGGAATTGATAACGGCTATTGGTGAACCTATAACCGAAGACGAAGCCCGTGACCTCATTTTGCAAAAGCACCACGATATTATGCAAGAGCAATTAGAACGTTATTTGAACCGTGAAAAGCGCGAATTGGTGGCTTTGGTTGAAAAACTGTGGGATAAATACGCTGTGAGTAGAAACGCTTTGGAAATAGAGCGTGGCACGGTGCTTTCTAAATTGGATGCGTTTTTAACTGCTTTAAATTATCAATAGTCAATGAAATTGAAAGACTTGAAAATATCTTATCAAAAAGGTAAGCCACCGAAGGTTAAAGAAGGTGATTTTTTACTTCCTTATCTAACGCCTGATTATATAAGAAAAGGTGCGATTCCTGAATTTTACCCTACTCAATCGGGAGTAGTTTTTGTTGAAGATGGTGAATTGTTACTGCTTTGGGATGGTTCTAATGCGGGTGAATTTCTAAAAGGTAAAAAAGGAATTTTAGCGTCCACAATGGTCAAGTTTGATAAAATTGCAGATGCAGATGATATGTATATTTTTTACTCTCTTAAATTACAAGAGCCTTCTTTAAAAGCAAAAACATCAGGCTCTGGTATCCCTCACGTTGATAAAGAAGCCCTTTATAATCTTAATATTTTTCTTCCCTCAAAAGGGCATCAAAACTGTATAACTGACATTCTTAGTACCATTGACCAAGCTATTGGAAAAACAGAGCAGTTAATAGCTAAATACGAGCGCATCAAAACAGGGCTGATGCAAGACCTTCTCACTTGTGGTATTGATGAAAATGGACATATTCGTACTGAGGGGGTGCATGAGTTTAAAGATAGTCTGTTAGGGAGGATTCCGAAGGAGTGGGAAGTTGAAAAACTAAGTGATTTATTTGATTTGAAATCAGGAAGTACCCCATTTAGGAAGCTGTTTGAAAGATATTTTTTAAACGGAAATATAAATTGGGTGAAAACACTTGACATGAACGAGGGGTATATCTCTTCGACCCAAGAAAAAATTACTGAAATTGCACTTCAAGAATCATCATGTTCTTTATTTCCTGAAAATGTTGTTTTGATTGCAATGTATGGTGGTTGGGAGCAAATAGGTCGCACATCAATTTTAAAAACTCCATCAGCGACAAATCAAGCAATCACAGCTTTACTTAATCCGAAAAAAGAGATAAGTGCAGAATTCGTGCAGTTATGCCTTCAAAAATGGAAATATAAGTGGAAAAAATTTGCTGTCAGTACTCGTAAAGACCCAAATATCACCAAGACAGATATTGGAAATTTCATTATTCCTTATCCTGAAATAGAGGAACAAGAGAAAATTGTTGTTATAATTCAAGAGTCAACGGCTAAAATATCAAATCAGAGAGCAATTTTAAAAAAATACCAATTTTTAAAAACAGCCCTCATGCAAGACTTACTTACAGGAAAAGTAAGGGTAGATAACTTGATTGAAAAGGCATAGAAACTTTTTTTTAGCTAATATGGTTGTTGATATATGGAAAAAATTCAAATGCCACCAGATAAAAGATTTCATCTTATCCAAAACCGTTCAAGTATATCGTTTGGACTGAAATCAGAGCCTTTTCACCATACTATCAGTTTTGGTAATAAATCAAAAGTCATTGATTACCATTTAACAAGGCATCCCGATAATGGTGAAAAAGAAAATAGATTCTTTGTAAGTTATTACACTGTTGGAAGAATTTTAGTTATTATCCGAAAAGAGGAAGAAAGAATAAAAAGGTCTTTATTTTCGGGATATATGCCCAAAAATAAGCTAAAATGGGATAACCTTGTTTTATTACCCGTAGATGAATCTCGTATGCACGGCTTGATGGAATTACAAGATAATGGAAAAAAACTTGAAGTAAAGGAAACGATACTTCGGCGTGATTTAAACCAATTGGCTTTTTGCCCTTGTATCCTTGATAATCTTTCTGAATTGGAAGGTTTTGGCTGTTATAAAGTGAAAGGTAAACATTTACATATTCATGGAATTGTAATTGGTTTTCCAAAAGTCAAAGGACGTGAAACCCAAGTATTATTTTTTTCAAAAAGACAAATGAATAGGTTAGGAGAGAGGATGAAATTGAGTATAGAGCCTATAATTGAGAAAGAAAAACAACCCGAAAGACAAGCAGAATTAAGAGCAAAAGTTGATAAAATCGTATATGGACATAAACTTTAGCCTACTAATATTGTATAAATGAGCCAAAATAAACATTGGATAGACGAAAGAACATTCGTAGAAGAACCCCTTTTGAAACAATTGGAAGGTTTGGGCTGGACGGTGTTACGTCTCAAATCGCCCTCCGAAGGTGTGCAGTATCCCGAAGACTCTTGGAGGGATAATTTTTCGCAAGCTCTCATAAAACCCAAATTGGCAGAGGCTTTAAAAACCATCAATAATTGGTTAGAAGACGACCAAATAGAGGAGGCTATCAAAAAACTCACCACCTACACAGCAGGAAATTTGCTCGAAAACAATAAGAATGTTTTGCACTCACTCTTAGAAAATACGAGTGTGAGCGAAAACCGCCAAACAAAACAACGCGACCCAACTGTAAAATTTATAGATTTCGAGCGTCGAGATAACAACAATTTTGTGGCTATTTCACAGTTCAAAGTCCGTATTATCGGCACTGAAAACCATATTTATCCCGATGTTACTTTGTTTATCAATGGTTTGCCCGTTGCTGTCATCGAGTGCAAATCACCCAAAGTCAAAGACCCAATGGGTGAAGCCATCGAGCAGCTATTGAGATACAGCGAACAAAGGAGCGACAGCGTCAGAGAAGGGAATAGAGAGCTTTTCTATTTCAATCAAATAGTTGTGGCGACGTGTAGAGATACCGCCAAGTTCGGTACAATAACCACTCATGTAGAAAAGCATTTTTACCGTTGGACAGACCCGTATCCATTGACGGTTAACGACATTGCCACAGGAGCATCCGCACCCAATGACCAACAACGTTTGGTTGCAGGGATGTTTAGTAGAAAAAACTTGTTGGATATTATCCAGTCTTACACCATTTTCAAGACAGACGAAAACAAAATGTACAAGGTAGTCGGCAGATACCAACAGTTTAAAGCCGTGAAAAAAACTTTGGAACGTCTGAAAAATGGACGCAATGGAAAGGAAAGAGGGGGTATTATTTGGCATACACAAGGCAGTGGAAAGTCTTTGACGATGATGTTTTTGGTGCGCGAAATGAAACAAGACAATGAATTAAAAAAATGGAAAATCGTTTTTGTAACAGACCGCACCGATTTAGAGGAACAATTGACGGGTACAAGTGGCACAATTGGATTCAGCGTAAAAGTGGCAAGCCGTATCAGTAAATTGAAAGATTATATCCCTGGAGATACGGCGGATTTGATAATGGCGATGATTCATAAATTCCAAGATAGAAAAGAAATCAATTATGGTATTTTAGATGAGATGAACGCCAGTGAACGCATTTTGGTAATGACCGATGAAGCCCACAGAACCCAATATTCTGTATTAGCTGCCAACTTACAAAAGGCAATGCCCAATGCCACGCACATCGGTTTCACAGGTACACCCATTGCAAAAACAGAAAAACGTTATGGTGATTACATTGATAAATACACCATGCGCCAAGCAATTGATGATGGCGTAACGCTTGAAATCGTCTATGAAGGCAGAACACATAAGGCAGGAATAACGGACAAAGAACAAATGAACGCCAAGTTCATAGATGTTTTCAAAGATTACGACCCGAAACAACAACAGGAAATTTTAGGTTATGCGACAAAAAGAGCGTATTTAGAAGCACGAGAAACCATAAAAGCCAAAGCGGAAGATATGGTCAACCACTATGTTGAACATATTTTTGCGAATGGTTTTAAAGCCCAAATTGTCGCCACTTCAAGAGAGGCGTGTTATCGTTATAAAGAGGCGATTGATGAAGCTCTCCAAAAAAAGATTGAAATACTGAGGGGGGCTAATCCTTATAATATCAAAGTGGATTTATTGGCAAAAGTAGAAACAGATGTGGGTATGTCAGGTGGAAATAATGATGACCCACATTTGAAAAAATATACGGATGGCGGTAAGCATAA
>JAYSQG010000265.1:0-5400 GCA_043721685.1 Saprospiraceae bacterium
GGTTTTGCTTTGTGTATGGGCGTTCCTTACGACGAAATTTTTCAAGCAGGTTCACTCATGGGAACAAAATTGGTTGCCAATGAATTTGTTGCTTATAACACCTTGTCTTCGTTTTTACCTTCCACCGACCCCTCAATAATAAAAGAGGTTGCGCTTGTCAATGGACATGCTATGTCGGCAAAAACGATAGCGATTGTCAGTTTTGCCTTGTGTGGTTTCGCCAATTTTGGTTCAATGGGTATCCAAATTGGGGGCATCGGTGCCCTGGAGCCAAGCCGTCGTGCTGACTTGACAAAGATCGTTTTCCGTGCGCTTATAGCAGGTACTTTGGCTTCATATATGTCGGCAACTTTGGCGGGCATATTGCTCTAATTGATAAATCGTTATTGGTTAATGCATATTCAAATTGAGTACATCATAACCAGGAACAAGTTAACAAGCGGAAGTGCTTTTCAAAAGCCGGTATCATAAAATACTGAGGGGTATGGTTTTTGTATTTTAAAAAGGTTGTAAGGCTGTATGGTTAATTTGTTGGAAACAATATAGCCATACAGCCTTACAACCTTTTTAAAATTATAGGAAAAACATCAATTTGTCTATGTGCAAAAAAAAGCCAAACTTTGCGCTTTGATTTATTAACAGAACTTGTAACAACTCATGGGAAAACATGTTATTTGGATATTAGCATTCCTTGCTTTAGCTTTTTTTGGTGACCGTTTGGTCGGCTCTTTTCTGCACGATTTAACAAAAACAAGTCAATTTCGTTACTCACGTCTCTATAATTCAAACGAAACAGCAGATATTCTTTTCGTCGGTAACTCGCGTGGACTTACCTTTTATCAACCTGAAGTGGAGCGTTTGACAGGTCAAAAAACGATGAATTTGAGCTATAATGGGATGCCTGCCGACCTTGAAAAGACGCTTGTGATGGACTATCTTGACCGTCATATGCCGCCAAAAGTGATGATTATTGACGTGACGATGTGTGACCGTTACAATGAATCTTTGAAAACGAGTATGAATTTATACGTGCCTTATTCAAGGCGAATGGGTGATTTGATTAAAAGTTCTGTATCTATAAATTTAAAAAATCCCAATTCGGTTGAAGTGGATACGACGGATGTTTATGCAGGGCGCAAAGTCTATTATGGCGGCAAATTGTCGCAGTTGTTTCAACACAATTCAGAGATATTTCAACGTGTTTTGTATCATCGCAACAACCTCGATGAGGATTGGATACTTGACCGTGTAATCAGCGAATCGGCGACAAAAGACACGGCGTTTCGCTCCTATCAAGTCAGAATGTTTCCTGTTATGGTCAATCATTTGAAGGAAATGATTGATTATGCTAAGGAAAAAGGCGTTGTTGTCAAATTGGTTATCAATCCTTATTTTTCTCCGTTTGCAGAAACCATTCGTGATTCGTTTCTGACGCCTTTGAAAATGTATGTCGAAACGCAAACGGGTATGCCCGTATCTGACTTTTCAACGGCACTCCAAAGCGTTGATGAAATCGGTGATTATCAACACGCCAATAAAAAAGGGAGTATTCACTACATGAATATTTTATTTGAAAAAGGTATGTTTAATCCCTTCAATAACAGTGTTTTAAATATGAATACGGGGCGGTTTCCTGATTTTAGTTTAGCATCGCCCGTTCAAGATACGTTTGTTAATTATTCAAATACAGTTGTACAACCAGTCGCTTTGACAGAGAATGTGTCTCCGCATGTAATCCATAAGCCCCCCTCCGTATCTGCATCTTTGAAGCCTGTTTCACCTCAATATTCAAGGGAAAAAGTTAGAAAAAAACGTCTTAATAAGAAAGATGACTATGGTTTTGCGGTAGATACGGTGGGTTTTGGGCGTTAATTTTGGGTTAATACGGAATATCAAAGTCGGCAAGGTTTCAAACCTTGCCGACTTTTTTTAATCAATTTTTTATAAAAACAATCTTTTTAATAGCCCAATCTGTCTCATTTTCTATTTTTAAAAAATAAACACCCGTTTCTAAGGCTGGAACAGTCAGCGTCATTGTTTTTCCATAATTATAGGCTTTATATTTTTGTTCAAAAACAATACGTCCTTGACTGTCAATGACTTGCGCTGTAAAATCGTGAAAGTTGTCGGCTATTTCAAATTGAATTTCTTTATTTGAAATAGGGTGTGGATAAACTTTTATAGCGTCCTTTCTTTTGTTTACTTCCCTTAACGCTGTCGTGTTTGACGATTGCCCACGCACACAAATAACGGCTAAACGAGCCGTTTTTAATTCATAAGTCGTAATGCCAAATTGCGTACTTAAATACCACGCACGTGTCGTTTGATTGGGCAAACTCGTTGATGACCAATACTTTTTAACGCCAATCGTACTAAAAAAAGCCGTTGATACTGAGGGGGTCACAATGCGTTCATCGTTCAGCGATTGCAACTCTTTGATGTTCGGCAATCGCCAATCTGAAAAACCGCCGAAAGTAAAACCTTCGGCATACGTTAAAGCATTTTCCCAAGTCAAAGTGTCGGAATTGGGCACTTGTTGCCAAGTCAAACCTGTTAAATTGTCTTTGATTGTACCGTTCCCATTGTTTGTAAATTGACTTGTTACAATCGGTGGTGTTGTCCTATCTCTAACTGCTCTGACATGAAACTTCTTTGTGCCACCTGCACTTACAGTTTCCGCTTTCGGATGATTGCCAATGCCACCACCTGAGTTTGTACACCAAATTTTAGTAACATCATTCGATTGCGTGTTGCTTGTCCACCAATATTCTGCTGCCGTTGTCGTGAAATAAGTGGCATCAATGGCAGGGTTTACTTTTTGATGATTCAATATGCTGAAAGACTCATGTGCATTGGGCAAATGCCAATCGGTAAAGCCCGCTAAGGTCAATGTGTCGGCATAAGTCCTTGCGTTTTCAATCGTCATTTCGCCGCCGTCGGCTTGTTGCCACATCAAGCCTGTGATGGTGTCCGTCACTGTACCATTATTGTTTTTAATGTAAAAAGGTGTATTGATGGTATAATCTGCGTCTTCGCCAAACGTGGGTGTGTAGTCGCCTGTTTGCCCTGTATCGGGCAGTTTGAGCATTGTTTTCGTTATGTTTTGACCAAAAGAGAGGCAAGTGACTAAGAATAATTGCGTAATAAGGAGCGTTTTTTTCATTGAATAAAAGATTCGTTTAGTTTTTCATTATTATTTTGACGTTTTCATCGGACTTAAAAATGGTTATAAATAGGGAATATACTGAGGGGGGGGAAATATGTTCGGAGAACTTTTAAAGTTCCCCGAACATGATATTCGAGACTCATTCAACAATAAGTTTTTGATTGAATTGATAATCCTTAAAAGACATTTGAACCATATAAACCCCTTTCGCAAAGTCTTTCAACGATACTTTATCTGAAAGGGTGTGGGTGGCAAAAACTTGCTCACCAAGCACATTATAAATCGCCAAATCTTTAAAATCACTGCGGCTAAGGTTGTTGTCTATCTCAAAATTCAGTTCATTTTGTGCAGGATTTGGATACAAACGCATCTGTTTTGGGTTCACATCACCCGTACCTGATATCGCAGCAGGCACCGTGTAGCGCACCACAACCTCATTGTCCAAAATGACATTCTTACTCCATATAAATTGTGCATCATTGGTTGGGTCGTCGAAGATGCTTGTGAAGTTTGTATAAGCCGCTTTATTGTCAACGCCAATTGTGGCGTTTGTATAAGTCGTTGCGGCTTGCCAAGCCCAATCATCGAAAGCGGCAGACATCCAATTCGTCGGTTTTGTCCAATGCAAACCATAATAAAGCGAGCCGTCATTAGAATCTGTTGTGCTGCAATTGGTTGAAAGACGCGCCGTGCCGTTTTCTGTCGCACAAGTCAAGTCCTTAATCGGCGCGGTGTAAAAGGTTTGTGCTTTCCAATCGCTTCCTGTTTTGGCAACCACTTTATTATTGGCATCTTTGAAAACAGCCACCATACCACCGTCGCCCGCATGTTGACTAAAACCACCGTTGACTTCCGTTCCAATACCCAAATTCTCTTCCCAATCTACCAAAAGCATCGCCACGGTGAACGGTCTTTTGACTTTAAACCGAACAATATTGGAATTGAACTGTGTAAAAGGCACATTGTCTTTGCCGACAGGCACACCATTGATATATATTTCAAAATAATTGTCTGCGAAGATGTAAGCCGTAATCACTTCGCCCGTTGCATCAATCGTCACGATGTCAGAACCGTTCAAAGCGGCTAATGCAGCTGCGGCATTCGCATAATTTGCGCCCGTACAAACATTGTGCAAGTTGGAAGCAAAAGGAAATGCGGTATTTGTGAAGTTCGTTGCCGCAGGCACTGTCCAAACTTTATTGTCGGTTGAGGTAATCGTACCCACATTCGACACACGACCGCCCGAACAGGTATAAATATTCGTCGCAGTCGTCGTTCCAACACCGCGTGTCACTGATGCTGTGCCTGTATATTGGGCTTTTGTAACAATTGGCAAAGCCAAAAACAATATGTAAACTCTAATTTTTAATAATGGCTGTTTCATCATTCTTTTGATTTATCATTTAAAATTGATTAACGATGTCAGTATTATTAATTCGGGTGTACTCACAGTAAAATGCTTTGAAGTATAACCCAATTGATAATAGTATGAAGCAAAATATGACTTGCACGTTATGTTTTGCTTCGTGCAGATGCTTTAAGGTTTATTGAACAACCAATTTCTTCGTCAACTGCGACGATGCGAATTGTATTTTTACAAAATACACCCCCTCAGTATAATGAGGTGTTTCGATAAAAGATTGATACTTGTTTGTTTGTTGCAACAACTTACCTTGCGCATCATAAACGGATATGGCTTTGATGTCATTCACGTTGAAAGGGCTGGTCAAATCCAATGAAAAGCCATTTTTAGTCGGGTTTGGATATATTTTTACTTGTGTATCGTCCGTCAAGACCTCGTTTGTACCTGTTGAGAAGTTACACACTTGACCATTCAGTGTTGAAACCACAGTGCCAGTTGGTGAACCCCAACTCATAGTATAAACCGCCGCCGCATTCCAAGAGTAAGCGACGGTGTAAGTCTGCCCACTCAAAGTATAAGTCAAAGAATAGGCGTTTGTGCCTGTTGATTTATGGTCTGTAATAGCTGCACCGTTCAATGGCGTTCCCGCAGGGCGAATGGTTTTAGCGGAAGGTTGCGGAATGATTTGGTCTGTTGCGTCTTTTGTGACCACACCGACCATATTGCCGACGACATAAGGGTAGTTTGTTGTGCCATGATAGTGATAAACGCCATTCAGATAGTGTCCATGATTGGCATCTAAAATTGTCATCGCTGCGCCATTGGGTTCTTTGCTGGCGTAAACGGCAAAGCCATCTAAGGCAAAAGCGAT
>JAYSQG010000266.1:0-4414 GCA_043721685.1 Saprospiraceae bacterium
TGCTTAAATTTGCACGTTTCATGACTTTCATTTTAAATGGAAGTTATAACATTGTTGCCGACTGCGTAATGTATGTCGGCTTTTTTTCTATGTTTCTACCAACAAAGTTACAGCTTTCATAAACTCACCGCAATACTACTTAGGTAGTATAATAGTAGTATTTTTTAAAAGTGATCTTACCCATCTAATGAATCGTCGAATCTGCGATTTTCCTTTTACATTCGCTTTTCGCGTGATATTGCGACGGTGTGTTTTCACGGTTGTTTCAGCAATAAAAAGGGTTTTGGCAATTTCCTGATTGGTCAATCCATCAGCGACCAATTTCAATACTTTTATTTCTTGACAAGTTAACTCTTCTAATACTGTCGCAGATTCCTTTGGAGAAGGGTCAAAGTTGTGTGTTTGCATGTGTTTTTGATTTTGAGTTAAAGAGAAATAGGTTTTAAAGTTTGTGAAATAAGAAACAACAGTTACATGAAATAAGTCTCCTTCATACCCAACATATACGTAATATATGCTGGCTTTTTCAAGAAGTATCAAACCATTTTATGTTGAATAGAATAGAAATTCGACTATTTGGGCAAGACGAGGGTACGAGGGTACGAGGGTACGAGGGTTGTTTCATTTGCGAAAGGTTTAGATAATTGTTAACGCTTGTTGAATTGTTACTGCAAATATAAGACATTAAATAATTATTACCTATTGTTTTTCATTTATTTAACAATATCGTTTTTAGTTTTTTGATGTTTATTTCATCTTATAGCCTCCGTTTTTTCTCTGTTTTTTAATAAAAATACTGCGGGGGGCATTTTTCCCAAAAAATATTTTTTATTCCGCACAAAAAGCGTACTTTTGCGCTCCGAAATCGAAATTTTTTAATTGAAAATAAAATAGTCGTATAATATGGCACATCACGCATCAGCAAAAAAACGTATTCGTCAATTAGCAGTACGTCGTTTGAGAAATCGTTTTTACAAAAAAACGACTCGTACAGCTATCAAATCAATTCGTTCAATGACGGCAAAAGAAGACGCTGAAAAGTTCCTTCCAAAAGTTGTCAGTATGATTGACCGTTTAGCAAAACGCGGTAGCTTCCACGCTAACAAAGCAGCAAACCTTAAAAGTGGTTTGATGAAGCATATTGCTCGTTTAGCAGCATAATTTCTCCTTTTTATCTCATTTATACTGAGGGGGTGCTTGAAAAGCGTTTCATTCCAAGTGGTTGGAGTGAAACGCTTTTCCTGTTATATTATGCCTCATATTTATTTATTTCTTTTTTTGTGAAATCAAAATCCAAAAAATAAAAGTATCCGTAAGTTACCCAAAATAATAAAAACCAAAAATGGCAATCAAAAAGTATCATTTCATCACAAATTGGCGTGTCCAAAGCACTTGCCAAGAAGTTTATACCACGCTCAAACAAGCCAACGATCTAAAACGTTGGTGGCATTCCGTCTATCTCGATGTTAAAACCCTTGAAAAAGGCGATGCACACGGCTTAGGAAAAGTCGTCGAACTCTACACAAAAGGCTGGCTGCCTTATACCTTAAAATGGCAATTCCGAGTGACAGAAGTCCATCCCAATACATTTTCAGGGTTTTCTCTCGAAGCCATTGGCGATTTTGTCGGACGAGGCATCTGGACTTTTGAACAAGACGGACAATATTGTAACATCGTTTACGATTGGGAAATTGAAGCCGAAAAACCGTTGTTGAAATACCTGTCGTTTTTGATGAAACCGATTTTTTCAGCCAATCACTCGTGGGCAATGCGTAAAGGTCTGGAAAGTTTGAATTTAGAATTGCGACGGCGTAAAGGAGAGAAAAATGTGCCACTGCCGCCACAACCGACTTTCCCCATAATCTGTTGAATAATAATGTTTTATAATTCTATTTTTAAAAAAAAATATAGTTCTCACGAATAAATAAGAGTAACCCTTTATGGAATAAAATTGTCAGTATTTTTCGTTAAAAAGAGTAGATTTTTCAAGTAAAATCGTTAATTTTGTAAAAAACATAAACAATGAATAGTATAAAATGGCAAGATTATATTGTGCAGGATGCACAAATTTTGTTCGGCAAACCAAGTATTAAAGGCACACGTATTCCCGTTGATTTAATTGTTGAAAAATTGGCTTGCGGCGAAACAATTACTGGACTTTTAGAAGATTATCCACGATTGACCGAAGCGGCGATTTATGCTTGCCTGCATTTTGCTGCCGATAATATCCGCAGTTTGCCACTTGCAGAAGCGGCTTAATTTATTGCACAATTTATTTAGAAACAACACATTATGAGAATTGTAGCCGATGAAAATTTAGCCTATCGAATGGTTAAAGCCTTACGAAATGAAGGTTTTGAAGTCTTTTCTATCGAAGAAGATATGCCAAGTATTCCTGATTATAATGTTTTAAGTCTGTCTGTGAAAGAAGACGCACTCCTAATTACCGAAGATAAAGACTTCGGAGACCTCGTTATGCGCCATAAATTGCCGCATCGGGGTATTTTGTTATTGCGCCTTGCTGGTATAGAAACGGATGAAAAAATTACTCGAACACTTGATGTTATTAGAACTTATGGCGAAGAGTTGAAGGATAGCTTTACTGTTTTAGATATTAGAAGTGTTCGTTTAAGGAAAAAATAGCCCCCCTCAGTATTTAACACTTTTTAACAACGTTTTTCTGTTAAAAATTAAGAAATTTGCCCCGCCTCAACAGAGCGAGGCTTTTTTATTTCAATAAATTATTATTCGCAACAACCAAACCGCACATTATAATGACAAGTTACGTTGACATAAAAGCACTCAATCAAGAAATTTATATCGCCAGCGCATTTGTAGAAAGACTCAATGCCGAAACAGGAAAAGTCATCGTCGGACAAAATCAGATGATTGAACGCCTGATGATTGGTCTTTTGACCCGTGGTCATGTCCTCCTCGAAGGCATGCCAGGGTTGGCTAAAACATTGGCAATCAAAACGTTAGCCAGTGCCATTAATGCCAAATTCAGCCGCATCCAGTTTACGCCCGATTTGCTCCCTGCCGACATCATCGGAACGATGATTTACAATCCTGCAAAAGCGGAGTTTGCTGTTCGGAGAGGTCCCGTTTTTGCCAATTTCGTCCTTGCCGATGAGATTAACCGTGCTCCTGCAAAAGTGCAATCAGCTCTTTTGGAAGCCATGCAAGAACGTCAAGTGACTATTGGCGAACATACCTATCCTTTGTCAGAGCCATTTTTGGTATTGGCTACACAAAACCCAATCGAGCAAGAAGGCACTTACCCACTGCCCGAAGCGCAAGTTGACCGTTTCATGCTCAAAGTCAAAATAGACTACCCAAACAAGCAAGACGAGCGCGAAATCATTCGGCGTAATATGACAGGTGACTCCCCCTCAGTAAATCACGTTGTTTCGACCGCAGATATTATGAAAGCAAGGGAAGTGGTCAACAAGGTTTATATGGATGAAAAAATTGAGCAATATATTATTGATATCGTTTTTGCAACCCGCACGCCGCAGCAATACGGTTTAGGGAATTTGCAAAACCTCATTCAATACGGCGGCAGCCCCCGTGCGAGTATTGCTTTGGCAACCGCATCAAAGGCTTTGGCGTTCTTGAAACGTCGTGGCTACGTCATTCCAGAAGACATTCGCAACGTTTGCCCTGATGTTTTGCGCCACCGCATCGGCTTGACGTATGAAGCGGAAGCTGAAAACATTACGTCAGAAGATATTATCAGCCAAATTTTGAATAAAGTGGAAGTGCCTTAGTTGATTGATTATTGTTCATTGAATTAGAGTTATTTTTAAGATCACAAATTGTGACCTTAGAAATTTGAGGACGCAATTTGCGTCCTCAGATGGGCTTCAAAACTTACTTCAAAATGTTTGAGGTCACAATTTGTGACCTCAAACATTTTATTGAAAATTTGCACTTTTTTGATTTGCATTTAGATTATAGCTTGTTGTTGAATATATTTTCTTTGATTTTTAATGGAAAAACATACAATTTGTGTTTTTAGTTAGTGTTTTTAAAAACTACAATCTGTGTTTTTATGTTTGAGGTCACAATTTGTGACCTCAAACATCCTCGTTTCAATCTCAACTTACGTGCTTTAAGGTCACATTTTGTGACCTTAGTTATTTGAAAACAAAAAAATAAAGAGCTATGAATGAAAACTTATCTCTTCGAGAAGAGAATATTTCCTCAATTATTTATATGATTAGAGGGGAGAAAGTGATGTTAGATAAAGATTTAGCATCTTTATATGGGGTTGATACAAGGGTTTTGAAACAAGCTGTTAAACGAAACATAGATCGGTTTCCACTCGACTTTATGTTTGAGATTACGAGAGAAGAGTTTGACAACTTGAGATCACAAATTGTGATCTCAAGTTGGGGTGGCAGACGATACA
>JAYSQG010000267.1:0-5758 GCA_043721685.1 Saprospiraceae bacterium
AAACCCTATTAATATAGCCGCAAACCTCCTACCCTTTACCGCAAATTTTCTACCCCGAAGTGGCAAATTTTCTACCCTTTAACCGCAAATCCTCTACTCTTTAACTGCAAATTTTCTACCCTTTATAAATCACAAACACTTGAATATCAATCATTTAATGAGCATCTAAACTTAATAAAAGAAGAATAAACTAACTTAGAAAAACTTAAAACCTAACTAAGTCATAAGGTTTTTTAAAGTTTGTTTCTTTTTTTAAAAGCTTTTATGTTAAAACCTCCCCTGTTGCGTCCGCCCCCTCCTTAATTTTGTCTATAAGTTCGATAATTTTAGCCAAAGTTGTCTCTATCTGTATCACCCCCTCAGTAATAGGTGGGTAAATCGTGATTGCTAAACGGACTTTACCCAATTTCACACTTACAATCTTTGAAAACTCTTTTGTGCGTTATATGTCAACTGTGCAAGATGGTAATAATTATCCTCATTGAGTTTAGTATTTTGGACAAAGTATTGATATTGAGAAGGTAGATTTTTTGCACCCACAAATCCCAATTTTGACCAGCAGTACAGCGTTCAAAGTGGTTCTCAAAATAGGTAATCTGATTAAAAGTAGGTTGCTGATTTTTCAGCTTTTCATGTATTCAGTTATACATGAATACATGAAAAGCTGAATTTCTTGCTTATTGAGTCACTGAATACATGAATACATGAAAAGCTGAATTCATTACTTACTGAAAAGCTGAATACATTAATTCATGTAAAACTGTATTTTGTTTGCAAACATTTTATACCTTTGCCCAAAACGTAATAAATTCAATATGGCAAAAATTATCTTAGTTGGCAATCAAAAAGGTGGCGTTGGCAAGTCACAGGTATCAATAATGCTTGCAACGGCATTAAGCCAAGCACCATTCAATTTAAAGACCTGCATCATTGACCTCGACAATCAAAAATCCGTTGTAGGTATCCGCAATTTGGATTTAAGAGCATATCAGGCAGAAAGTGCACCTTTTGAGGTGTTTAATTATAAAGTGGCTGATTTGCAAAATAATATAGGGAAGTTAGATAAGGACTTTGATGTCATTATTCTTGATGCAGCGGGTAAAATGGATAATGATTTACCTATTGAGACCCAAGAAATCACAAAGATATTGATGTATGTGGATTGCCTTTTCATTCCATTTGTGGCAGGGAATCACAATTTAGATGCCACGCTTCAATATTTCCAATTCGTGCAGCAGGTTCAAAAAATAAGGCAGTTACAAGCGCGGAATTTGATGGTCAGAGGTTTTATCAACATGCACCGAACAAGAAGTCGGGCGAATCAGTTTCTTATGGAAGATATTGAAACATTGAAGGCATCGCACAGCCTCGAAATGCTAGAAGTTCCTCTTAATGACTACGCGCTATTCAGAGAAGCAGATACCATAACGAGTATTTATGACCCCCTCAGTAATGACAGCGCAAAGCATAATTTCACCCTTTTTCTAAATGAGTTCATATCAACAATTAAATAATGGCAAAAAAACAAAGAGTATCACCAGTCGCGCCACCTCCCGATATAGAAAGCTTAAAAGGTTCTTCTCGGACAACAGGAGACCTACCTACACCTGAAATGGTTGACGAATCTGTAGCTATTGTGACGAACAAGGCAGAGAAAACAGTAGAAAAGAAAGCCGTGCAGAAGGCAGAAAAGAAAATTGTAAAGCAAGAGAGAAATCAACGAAAAAGGGAAACGGCGAAGGGAACTCAGTCCTTTACAGTTATGATTGACAAGGATATTGCATCAGAAGCCAAAGTTAAAGCAGTACAGACGGGTATGACCTTTTCGGATTTAGTCACAAAGGCAATAGTCGAGTATTTACGCAATACATGAATACATGAAAAACTGAATACAGTAAATATTATTAATTAATGCTGTACTCATGTGCTTTTATTTTATGTAATTTGTTGATTATTAAGTGTTTTTACCTTAAAGAAAGGTGGATTGTATTTGAATGACTATAAACAACAATAACGTGTGAATAAAAAAATAAGAGAAGAAAATAAGAGAATTCCAACTTGAAGCAGTAGGAGGGGAGCTTAATCTAAAGAACTCGTTTTCGGTACGGTCTTCTTGATAGTTGGCACAACTTCACTGCAACTTCATCATTTATCATTTCCTATTATTTAGCCAACTTCATTGGTTTTACGAATATTGCGTTGAAAATTTATGCCCCAAACAACGTCTTTACACGTCGCAAATCGCAAAGTGCGCAAAGGAATGGCAAATTCTGCACTCCAACCAAAATCACCCACTTTGGCTTTGACCGTCCAAGAAGCGTCCCAATTGAGATTATAACCACCTATAACACCGCCTTGTTGTCTGTTATTGCTAATATTGCCCTGCCCTTCGTTATCTACTTGTGCATCGTACTCTACACCTGCGGAATTTGTCCCAAATACAAACCCGTTTTGGCTGTCGTGGTAGGTATCAAGGATAAATAGGAACGCATCTGTATTGTCAAGTGGTGCGTCTCGGCGTGCATCAGAAATAACTAAGCCTTTGGGATTGGCATCGTAGCAAACAACAGACAGATAAAACGTTGTCGCTGTATAGCCAATACGAATATCCGTTTTTTCAGAAGCCAATTCCCCTGCTTTGGGTTGCGATTGGCGCAAATCGCCGAAAGATTTCACCAATTGCCAATCGGGGTCATTGAGCACTTCTCCGTCTATAACAGGTTCTTTTTGCAGGGCATAGGTTTGCGTAAAAGGGCGTTCACTTAGAGTACCATTCTGTGCTGCAGCAAAAAAAGGGAGGCATAAAAGTCCTGAAATAAATAGATTCCGTTGGCAAATTTTCATATTATTGGATTTCGTTTTGGAAAATACATTTATCAAATTTTAGGAGCAATTTAGAGAATAATCCTGTTTTTCCCGTTTTATCAATTGCTTATTTGTTTTGATTAAACAAGCCGCCCCAAGTTTGACTCAAGGTCGCATGTTGCAAAACGGTTATTTTTTTATTGGTAAAAATATAGTCAATAGGTTGGTTTGAATTCTCTTTTGATGTAAAAACATTGGCAGTACCTATTGGACCATAATGACCCGTTTTAGAAAGACCTTTTGTATCAATCAATTTCATTGGATTGGTCGGTTCGACAATCACTTTTATCGGCTCATCGTCAGGATGTGCATTAAAATCGCCCGTGATAATAGCGTAAGAAGAGCCTGCAATTTTATTCACTTTCTCTAAAAGTAATTTAGCACTTTCACGCCTTGCGACCTTTCCAATATGGTCAAAATGTGTATTGAAAACAAAAAACATCTTTTTAGTCCGTTTGTCTTGCATTTTTGCCCACGTCACAATGGGTGTAATAGCGGCATCCCAACTTTTACTGCCCGCTACTGAGGGGGTCTCTGAAAGCCAAAAGGTTTGAGATTCTAAGACCTTTAAGCACGTCGTGTCATAAAAGATAGCAGAATATTCACCTTTGGTTTTACCATCATCTCTACCAACACCTACATATTTGAATCGTGGTAAGCGTTGTGTTAAGTCTAAAATTTGCTCATGTAGAGCCTCTTGCACGCCGAGAATATGCGTTTCGTGAAAGAGAATTTGCGAAGCGGCGATGTCTTTTCGATAAATCCAAGCATTTGCACTATCGCGCAAGGTGCTGTAACGGATATTGAATGTCATCACATTTAAATGATTTTGAGCATGGATTTCGCTCAAAATGGCCAAGAATAGGAGGAATAGTAAGTATTTTTTCATCTCAAACGTATTAAGAGTATTTAAAAAATGGTATTGAAATAAACATTCATTCTGAATCGCCTTCGGGCAGTTCGTTTGCCTTATCGTCACTTCCTTTCAAGCCTAAGAAATTGGTAGGAGAAACCACCTTTACCTTTAAGTTTTGAATGTTCGAAAGGGGTTATGACAAATGACCCTTTTGCAATGACTGCCGTTAAAATACTATATTCGTGACCTTCTTTTACGCCTCTGTTTTTCCATTCTTCAGTTAACGCTTTTCGGGTCTCGATTGATTGAACGCGCCGTTTTATCCATTCATCGGGGTATCCCCTCCGAATTGGCACAGTCGGTTTTATAGTTTTTACCGTCCGTCGCTTTCATTTTCAGTTGCACGCAAACTTCGTGCAACTGCTTTTCTCTGCGTTTCATATCTGACCAATAGTTGCGCGGTATGGTGCTATCGGTCAAAATGCCAATAATATCAATGACGGAAAAATACCATGTTTCGTCATACCAAGTCTTTCTAATTTCTTTGCCCTCAAAGAGTATCAGCTCATTTTCTTTCATTTTGCTTGATTTTAATTACTCATTCACCAAAAAATGCACAATCCGACAGGCATTACCCGTGCTTTTAAGATTCTTTTCAGCACTTATTTTCAACTGCAAGGTATGTGTTCCTTGCCTCAAATCTGCACCTAAAATCAAATACCACGGCAAATGCAACTGCCCACTCCATTGGGTATAAAGGTCTAAATTTTTGAACGGTGCATTGTCAATCGAATAAGAAATAATACCCGCATCGGCTCCTGAAATAATCGAAATGCCAACAGCCGTTCCTTTGAAATTGAGTGACAAAGTGCTTTCGGGCGTTGTGGAAACAAGCATCGGTACATGGACAAAACCCTCTCGTGTTGGTAAACCATCTGTCGGTGTCCAATCTTTATCGAGCGTCCATTGATCGTCGTTTTGAGCATTTTCAATGCTGTAATATTTACCATGATTGAAGCTGCCTTTATTCAAAGGTTGTGACGATAATGACTTGTCTATCAATAAATTAGGCGTACTAAAACTATGATTCAATAGCTTTTTAATGGCTGAAAAATACAATTCTTGTCCAAATACTGAGGGGTGTAAATCTTTGAAATCATACACCCAACTGAATTCTTTATTTTGTATTTTATCTCTAATTTCCTTTGCCAAATTGATAGAAGGCAACTGATAATGTGCCGCAACCAACTCATGGTTTTTGATTTCAAGCGGTTCTTCGCCGTTGTCATAATCTTTCGTTTTTGCGGGGTCAGCGAAGGACATCAAAACAATATCCATGTTTGGATTTGCCGTCTTTGCATGTTGAACAATGCCTTCCAATGAGCGCACTTGCATCAGGCTGTCTGGCGTATTACCCCTATCATTCACCGCTGCTTCTACAAAAAGTAGGTCAATTTTGCCCGAATCCAACAAATCTCTTTGCATCCGAAACGCATGGGGCAGACTGCCCAACGACGGAATCCCCGCAGCAATGAAACGAAATTCTGTTTCTGGAAAAGCCTCTTTTAAGTACGCACACGTTTTGGTGCGCCAACCTTTATTGTAGGTAATCGAACCGCCGAGAAAAGCAACGGTCGCTTTTTTGTTTTCAGAAATAGCTTTGTAAGCGTTTTTTAAACCATTTCTTATGTTAAAATAGGCTTCATTGGGCAACGGCTTTTTAACAGGATAGCTGTTTTTGACAATAAAATCAGCCCATTCATCGGCTTTATTGATAGGAAAATGATGCCCTTCTAAGGTTTGAGGCCCATCAGTAACGGGGTAAATCGTAGCAGGACCACCCAAAGCAGTGTATCGTTGCACAAGTGGATAGGTATTTTCATCATTCGGAACAATTTTATCACTGTTAGAAATGACGTGCAAAATCGGCACTTTAAACGAAGCCAAACCGTCCAAATTGTCAATTGGATTGTCTTTAAACGTCAAGGCTTCGGCTTCTGTCATGTTAAAAATTTGCAAGTATTGCGCCCAATTATC
>JAYSQG010000268.1:0-2097 GCA_043721685.1 Saprospiraceae bacterium
TTTCCCCTATTTAGGTGGGTGTTGTGTGGCACAATTTGGACTGACGGACGTGGCACAAGTTGGATTGACGTGGGTGGCACAAGTTCACTGATTTATCCAACAATATCAAAGACATACTCATTGAATTTGACCCCAACGGTTCATTGGCTACGACGCACAAAAGTCAAGGCTCGGATATGGGTTTGTTTGGGGGCTTCTTGGGTTGGGAGGCGTATGACGAACGTTTACCCGAATCCGAAAAGCATCTAATGACATTGAGTTTCACAAAGGCGCGATTAGTTTTATTGAAATCAAATCACAAACCGAATTGGATGCGGTAATTTTAGATGAATTAAAGGCAATGGAAAGTGTTTCAATGATAAAATGCTTGAAACCAGTTTTGCCTGTCATGGCTCGAAAAAATTTGCAAGTGCCTTTTATCACTTGCAACGAAATGCTCGAGTATAATGAGGGTAAAAACAAAGCTTTATGGGAATTAGCCGTTGATTATGAAGCCGCTCGGGGTAATATTTCACCCGAAGAAGTGTTTGAAAAAATGCGTAAAATCATCCATATCATGGGCAATGCCATTGAATTGGGTTTGAAAGGTACGCATTATGAAGATAGAATATTGGGCAGCCAATCGTTACAATTTAAAGAGAAGTTTGCAGCAAATAAATTGGTCGGCGGCGATGCCAATAACAGAATCATCATGTATGTATCAGCCATGATGGAAGTAAAAAGTTCAATGGGGGTCATCGTCGCTGCGCCTACTGCGGGGTCATGCGGTGCATTGCCAGGAGCCTTATTCGGTACAGCCCATTCCTTAGACCTGCATGAAGACGAGATTGTTAAGGCGATGTTATGCGCTGGTTTGATAGGTGTATTCATAGCAGCTCATGCCACTTTTGCAGCCGAAGTCGGTGGATGTATGGCAGAAACAGGTTCAGGCGGCGGCATGGCGGCAGCGGGTATTGTGGGCATGAAAGGTGGTACGTTAGAACAATCTATCGCCGCGGCATCCTTAGCTTTACAAAACTCGCTGGGCATTATCTGCGACCCGATTGGCAATCGTGTTGAAGCACCTTGTTTGGGACGCAATGTCATGGCTGCTACCAATGCGGTATCCTGTGCGAATATGGCTTTATCCGATTACGCCCAATTGATTCCTTTGGACGAAGTCATTGACACCATGAAAGCCGTTGGCGACCAAATTCACCATACTTTGCGTTGTACCAATCTCGGTGGTCTTTCAATCACAAAAGCGGCAAAGCGCATTGAAGCCATGCTTGAAGAACAACCCACACGGTTTTTCAAGAGTTGTTGAACAGTGTGTATCCCTTTTAACGAATTGCAGCTCAATCATCGGAAGATTTCAAATCTTCCGATGATTGATGTGTCTCATTGACTACCCCCTCAGTATATTGAGTAAAAACCTTAAAATAACAGGATTATGACAGCCAAACACCTATTTCCTAACCCTTGTAGTAGCTTTATTCTACGGCAATGTTCGGTCAGAAAAGCACGACCATTTCCAATAAAGCCTAGTGTTACGTGAAGGTTGAGTTTTCTCCTCTCAAATGTCCTTTTTGGGACCTATTTTGTGGTAAAGTATAGGCATTTCGTCACAATGACACTTTGACCTCTTTTTTTGCGCTTCATCAAGACTACCAACCATTACTTGGTGAGAATTCTATCATGGATTAATTGGCATTACTCATATAAATGGTCCTAGGTTTATCACTGATGGCTATTTTTACTGCAAGGGTTTCGTAATCCGTTGTGTTTTCAGTTTATAGTGAAGGCATTCTCTTTATGATACTCCTTAGTTTCGATAAAGAAACAGTATCCGATTTTAGGCTTATTACTACGTCTTAACAGCTTACAATTATAGTCCCTTAATTAAATTGTGGCACTGTTACCTTTTATCCGGCAATTGTTTCAACCCTTTCAGCACTTTTGAACCTGTCAATAATTCCATTTGGTAAATTGCTACTTCGTTCAATTGTTTCAAACGCTCCGCTTGTTTTGCGCCTTGTTTTATCAAATGGGCATTTAGGTTTTCCAAATTAGCCAAAACCAAAAGCTGTTCCGTCGCTGCATAATCCCTGATATTGC
>JAYSQG010000269.1:0-4267 GCA_043721685.1 Saprospiraceae bacterium
GATGTGGTACAAACCAGGTGCTTTGATGTCGTCGAAAGAAGAATATGAAACGATTCGCGACTTTTTGCGCCCAAATATGGTTGTTTTGAACCGTTGTAAACGTGTTTTGCTCGAAGGCGTGACGTTCCAAAATTCACCCGCTTGGACGATGCACCCGTTGATGACAGACCATTTGACTATCAGAAACATCACGGCAAAAGCGGGCAGCTTTGCCCAAAACAGCGATGCTTTGGACTTGGAATCGTGCAGAAATGTGCTTGTTGAAGGTTGCAGTTTTCAAGTAGGCGACGATGGTATTACATTAAAATCAGGTCGTGATGAATCAGGACGCAAGCGGGGTATTCCTACTGAAAATGTTATCATTCGGGATACAAAGGTTTATGAAGCACATGGTGGCTTTGTAATTGGCTCTGAAATGTCGGGCGGTGTGCGCAATATCTTTGTGTCAAACTGTACTTTCATGGGTTCAGATATTGGCTTGCGCTTCAAAACAACACGTGGACGTGGCGGGATTGTCGAAAATATTTATATCGCGGACATTGTTATGAGCGATATACCCAACGAAGCGATTTTGTTCGATATGTATTACAACGGTAAAGAAGCGGCAGAAGCCCTCAAAAACCCGCAAGGCGACATGAAGCCTGTGACGGAAGCGACCCCTCAGTTCCGCAATATTTTTATCAGAAATGTCACGTGTCGAGGTGCTAAATATGGCATTTACGTTCAAGGTTTGCCCGAAATGAATGTTCAGAATGTGGTGATTGAAAATTCGATGTTGCAAGCAAAAAATGCTATGTTTTGTACAGCAGGAGATGGTATTCAGGTGAAAAATGTCAATTTTGTTACAGAAGGGAAACCTGAAATTAAGGTGACAAATAGTAAGAGTGTGATTGTGAATGGGGTCAAATATTGACCCCCTTAGTATTTTTCAAAATTAAGCATCACTTTTACTATCCGCCCAAACGACATTTTCATAAATATCGGCAAGCGAAAGCGAGCAGCCAAAGTGATTCAAAGGAATAACATCGGTTGGTTCGGCATAAATATCGAAACGCCAACCGTAATTGTCGCGGCTGTACACCTCTACAAGCATTTCTTCTTGTGAAACGATGAGGTAATATTGGAGGGAAGGCAAAGCTGTGTATTCCTTAACTTTTGCATCGTGGTCGGTTGTTGATGAATTTTCAGAAGTGACTTCTATAAGCATTTCTGGCTTTGTCACAGCGTGTGTTTGGGTTATTTCAGAACGTTTTGCCACTGAAACATCGGGATAACGATAGAGTTTGCCGTTTCGAATCATGGTTCTGACATCGTGACGGATGGTATCATAACCTTTTTTATTTAAATGTAAACGCAAGTTAAAACCGCAATTGTCTGCAATACGATTAGCAATAACACTTTCTCCGGGCATAGCAATAAGTTTTCCGTTGACGAATTCGTGACGAATATCAGAGTGTTTTTCTAATTCGAAATACTCTTCGATGGTGTATGTTTTATCCCCGATATATTCGGGCTGTAAAGCTAAAACGGTCATATTTGTATGAGATTTTTGACAAAAATAAACCTTTTTTTGAAAAAAAGACGACCCCTCAGTATAAAAATGATTTTATAGGAAAATTAATTTTCGGAAACGTTTTCGCTTTTCTTAAAAAAAACACGCCTTCTACTTATTAGCTTTGTTCGCATTTTTATAATGCTTAAAATTGTTGGAACAAAATAAAATTTTAAAAATGAAATTATTACAAAAAATACTTCTGTCAGCCGTGCTTGTTGTGAGTATGGCTTTTAATCTTTTAGCGCAAGAAATGCCTATGTCGGAGCGCATGATGGCGACGATTATGCGTGAGAATAAGGACTCGATTCACTATGTCAAAGAAAGCAAAGGCAAACCCGCTCGGTGGAACTACGAAATGGGCGTGGTACTGAATGCTTGTGAAAATGTGTGGTTGCGGACAGGCAAAGGCGAATATTTTAAATTTATTCAAAGCAATATTGATTTTTATGTCAATAACGACGGCTCGATTCGCACGTATTCGAATAAGGAACACAATATTGACCTTGTCACGCCAGGTCGTCAATGTTTGACGTTGTATAGTGTTTTGGGTAAAGAAAAATACAAAAAAGCGGCGGATATACTGAGGGGTCAACTCAAAACGCAACCACGTACAAAAGAAGGTGGTTTTTGGCATAAGCACATCTATCCGAATCAAATGTGGCTCGATGGTTTGTACATGGCAGAACCGTTTTATGCCGAATATTCTAAATTGTTCAAAGAAGACAATTGGAATGACATCGTGAATCAGTTTGTTTGGATGGAAAAAAACGGACGTGATGACAAAACAGGCTTGTTGTATCATGGTTATGATGAATCAAGAGAGCAAAAATGGGCGGACAAAACGACAGGAAAATCACCGAATTTTTGGGATCGCGCAATGGGTTGGTACGCTGTGGCTTTGGTGGATGTGTTGGATTTTGTTCCTGAAAATCACCCGCATCGAGGTGAATTGACAGCGATTTTAGGACGTTTGGCAGAAGCGATTGTCAAGGTTCAAGATGCGGACGGCTGTTGGTGGCAAGTGATGAATAGGGTAGGAGACAAGGGCAATTATGCCGAAGCATCTGGCACGGCGATGTTGTCGTTTGCCTTAGCAAAAGGCGTGCGTTTGGGTGTTTTGCCTACAAAATATATGGCGGCGGCTGAAAAAGGCTATGCAGGTATTTTGAAAAATTTCGTAACAAACAATGCAGATGGTTCTGTAAACCTTGAAAAAACGGTGTCAGTTAGTGGTCTCGGCGGCAATCCTTACCGCGATGGCAGTTACGAATATTATATCGGAGAACCCATTCGTCAAAACGATTTGAAGGGCGTTGGACCGTTTATCAACCTGTGTTTAGAGATGGAACGGACGAAAGTTGCGCCCGTGGGTGCGGGCAAAACGGTGGCTTTGGACTATTATTTCAACAACGAATACCGCAAAGGTTTTGATGGTAAAATGGACCGTTTTCATTATACTTGGGAAGACCGCATGAATTCGGGCTTTTCTGTTTTGGGTGGTATATTCAATAGAGTGGGCGCAAAAACGGTGGCTATTGAAACAGCACCGACAAAGGCAAACCTTAAAGGTGTTTCGGTTTACATTATCGTTGACCCCGATACGAAAAAAGAAACGGAAAACCCGCATTTTATGGACGATGCGAGCGTCAAAGTGCTGAAAAAATGGGTCAAAAAAGGCGGAACATTGGTGTTGTTTGCTAACGATACAACGAACTGTGAAATACTGAATTTCAACAAATTGGCAACGACTTTTGGCGTTACTTTCTCTGATAAAAATATCAATTTTGTTAAAAACGACTATTACCCCGACGGTACGTTTATGCTCAACGGCAATGATCCGATTTTTGGCGATGCCAAAAAGATATATGTGAAAGAGTTGTCGGTTTTGGACATCAAAAAACCTGCGAAATCTGCTTATACTTCACCGAATGGCGATGTCATTTTTGCGACTGCTAAATGTGGCAAAGGGCGTGTTCTTGTACTTGGCGATCCTTGGATTTACAACGAATACCTCGATGGACGCAAGTTGCCCGCTGATTTTGACAACTTCAAAGCGACGCAAGGCATGGTGAAGTGGTTGTTGACGAAGTAAAAGAGGCATATACTGAGGGGGTGATTCAAAATCATCCCCTCAATAATATTAGGCACATTTAAAATTTTTTATTTTAAAAAATAAAATGCAAAATATTGATTTGTAATTGTTTGTGATATTTTTTGTTTTTATTTACTTTGTGTTTTATTATTTAAATGAAACAAAAAATGGAAAAAGAGAACACCTTAATCCCTTTTGAGGGCAAAGAAATACGCAAGGTTTTGCATGATGATCAATGGTTTTTTTCAGTCATTGACATCATTGCTGTGTTGACAGAAAGTAAAGATGCCCGAAATTATTGGAAGGTCTTGAAAAACAGAGAACCCCAACTGGTTACAGTTTGTAACCAGTTGAAATTGAAAGCCACAGATGGACGACAAAGGTTAACAGACTGCGCCAATACTGAGGGGATACTTAGAATCGTCATGTCTGTCCCTTCACCTAAAGCTGAACCTCTAAAAATGTGGTTGTCGCAAGTTGGTGCAGACCGAATTCAAGAAACCGAAGACCCAGAAATATTGACCGAACGGCAAGCTGAAATTTACCGTGCCAAAGGCTATTCTGATGAATGGATAAATCGGCGCATTCAAACCATCGAAACAAGGAAGGCTTTAACCGAA
>JAYSQG010000270.1:0-9390 GCA_043721685.1 Saprospiraceae bacterium
GAGGGGGTCGTTTTGACAACTTTTAATCAGATGGCTGGGCGTGGACAAATGGGTAATCAATGGCTCGCAGACCCTGACCAAAACATTGCTTTTTCAATCATTTTACGACCGACTTTCCTCGATGCACGCGAACAGTTTCACCTCAACAAAGCCATAGCCCTCGCCGTTCACAATTTTTTTGTTAGCCTTTTTAAAGAACATAATCCTTCACTTGCAAGCGGTTTAAAAGTCAAATGGCCAAACGATATGTATTTTTATGACCAAAAAATAGCAGGGATTCTAATTCAAAATGCTTTGTCGGGCAGCTGTTTACAACATTCTATTATTGGTATTGGTTTGAATGTCAATCAATTAGAGTTTCCTGATAATTTCAATGCCACTTCTTTAAAACGTGTTTTAGAAAAAGATTTCGACCTTTTTGCTCTCATCGAACAACTCACAAAAGCGATCGAACAACGTTATTTACAACTCAAGTCAGGTAATTTCAAAAAACTGCACGACGAATATATTTCCAATTTGTATCGCTTCGACATAGAATCCGCATTTGAATACCCCAATGGCGAGCCTTTTAGAGGCACCATTATCGGTGTTTCCGCCGTAGGACGTTTAGAGGTGCTGACTACTGAGGGGGTGAAAAATTTTGATATTAAAGAATTGAAGTTTGTCATCGGTCAATAGTCACTAACAATAACGTTTAACCCATTTTCTAATATCTAACAACCAAAATTGGCTCAACTTTTGACACTCTATGTTTTTTCATACATAGTTTGGTTTGGCGTCCGAGTCTCGATTCTGTTGGGGTTCGGACGTTTTTTTTCAAAAAAATCATTTAGCCTTCGTTTCTTTGCAGACTTAAAATTTCAAATCCAATTAAAATGCAAACGTTACAACTCGCTGATTATCAAATATTTGTCGGCAATTTCTGGGTAGAATTCAACGCTTTTTTAGCACAAAAAAAATATACACAAACCCTTGTCTTGGTTGATGAAAATACTGAGGGGGCTTGTTTGGAACGCTTTCGGTCGCATTTTCCTGAACACATACACGTCATTCGCATCGCTTCGGGTGAATTGAATAAGACAATAGAAACGTGTCAAAAAATTTGGCTCGATATGTTTGCCGCTAATGCGGACAGGCGTTCAGTCCTTATTTGTTTGGGCGGCGGTGTCATTGGCGACATGGGCGGTTTTTCGGCTTCAACTTTCAAGCGGGGTATTGATTTTATTCAAATACCGACCACGCTTTTGTCGCAAGTGGATTCGTCAATTGGGGGCAAATTGGGTATTGATTTCGCTGCTATCAAAAACTCGATTGGTGTTTTTGCAAATCCAAAAGCGGTTTTTATCAGTTCTGATTTTTTAACAACCTTATCGGCTCGTGAAGTACGCAGTGGTTTTGGTGAAATTATCAAACACGCCTTGATTGCAGATGCCGCACAATGGGCAGATTTGAGCAAAATTGAGGATTTAACAACCGTTGATTGGGATAAAATCATCACGCCGTCCTTGAAAGTCAAGCAACGAGTCGTCGAAATTGACCCTTTTGAGCATGGTTTGCGCAAGGCGTTGAATTTTGGTCATACAATAGGTCATGCCGTTGAAAGTATGGCTTTGGCAACTGAAAACCCTTTGACCCATGGCGAAGCGATAGCAATAGGCATGATTTGCGAAGCCTATTTGTCGCATATACTGTTGAGGAACGAAATCCCAACAGAATCAGGAAGGGGTTTATCTGAAAATGATTTGAATGAAATAATTGCGTTTATTTTAAAAATATACGGCAAATACGATATCCAACAGTTTGATATTCAACCACTTATCGCACTGATGAAACAAGACAAAAAGAATGATGGCGATGAAATCAATTTTACCTTCTTGACAAAAATAGGAGAGGTCGCTGTGAACTGCACAGCGACCCCTCAGTATATTGCGGATAGTCTTCGATATTATACCCAACTCTAAAAAATTACAAAAGTTTTGCCTTAATCTCATATTGAGAATAAATATCTACATTGACTTGCTTACTAGTTGCTTTGTCTGTCACCGTCTTTGCACGTAACTTAAACTTGTCTTTTTTGATATAAGGCGTAAGGTCGTTTCCTGCGACAGTTAAATTAATAACAGTACCGATATTGTCGGGTACATTTGTAATTTCAGCAATTTTAAGTTCCCCTAACCCTTCGGCTTGGATATACACCTCGACAGAAGAAAGAAAATCAAAACGTTGGTCGCTTGGCGAAGTAATGGTTAATTTCATCTCTTTCAAAATGATTTTGTCAATCAAATCTTTGTTTGTGTTGCGTGACGAAAACTCTGTTTCTGAATTTGTAGTAATTTCAGGTGTAAGCAAGTCAAAAGGCAAGTTGATACCTGAAGTAGGTGGATATGCCACTTTTGAGGTATAATTTACTTGAAAAGTAAGCAAATCGTCAATTTTTTTGCAAGCACTTGTCAAAATAAGTGCAAATAGAGCTCCTGTGAAAATTAGTTTTTTCAACATACTAAAATAGTTTTTGTTAAGAATAATGAATATTAGGTGATTTCTGTCAATTTTTGATAGTCGAAGTAGCAAACGACAAAATATACGAAATTAGTACATGAATGGTTTTTGAAACCTAAAAAAAAAGGATAGTTGAGCCGATAATACAGCTCAACTATCCTTTTTTCAAAGCTCTTTATTTTATACTTTTTGATATTTTATTTCTTTCAGCATAAAGCCGACATGACGAAAGAAACTGTAAGAAAGTAGGTTATTCTGCCGTTTTAATAACTATTTTGCCCGTAAAATATTACTTCACAACAAACTTCATCTTATAGTCCGCATTGACCTTTCCGCGACGAATATTTTCTAATTTATTCCGAATCAAAGTCCGCTTAACGGGCGACAGATAATCTGTAAATAGAATGCCGTCAATATGGTCGTACTCATGTTGAATGACGCGGGCATTGATGCCGTCGAAGGTTTCTGTGTGCTCAACAAAATTTTCATCGAGGTAACGAATCGTCAAAAAAGGCTTGCGAATGACTTCACTGCGTATGTTTGGAATACTCAAACAGCCTTCTTCGTAGCCCCATTTTTCGCCCTTTTCTTCAATTTTCTGGGCATTAATAAAGACTTTTTTGAAGCCGACGTGATCCAAATTGTCTTCTTTTTCAATCTGTTCGCTGTCAATAATAAATAGGCGAATCGAATGTCCAATCTGCGGAGCAGCCAAGCCAACGCCATGTGCCTCGTACATGGTGTCCCACATATTCTTAATTAACTCTGTCAAATTTGGGTACTCGGGCGTAATATCTAAAGCCACTTTCTTCAAAACAGGTTGCCCGTAGGCATAAATTGGTAACAACATTTTTCGTAATTCGTTATTGGAAATTGGTTACTTGTTATTGGTTATTCGTTGGCTATAGTCTAACGAGCAACCAATCAATCCCCCCCTCAGTAAATTTATTAAAAAAAATAGATTTTAAATTAAAATGAATGATGACTTAACGGTGAAAACAGGTTCTCCCGCCTCCTTCTACATTCAAAAATTCCTTGTTCAATATTCGAAATTCAATACGTTCTTTCCCATTTTCCTTGCGCTTCCATCCATTCTTTAATGATGATTGAAGCACTGATTCTATCCACCAAAGATTTGTCTCGACGCTTCATTTTAGGGATTCCTGCTTGTAAAATGATGCGTTTTGCTTGAAAACTGGTGTATTGCTCGTCCTGCCATTCAACAGGAATATCGGGAAAAAGTTTATTGACTTCGGCAACAAATAGCCGAATTTTAGGCAAGATGTCGGCATCTGTATCGTCATGCTTTTTAGGCTCTCCGACAATGATTCTTTCGACCTCTTCGGTGAACAAATAGTTTTTTAAAAAATCGAGAATCGTTGCAGTTGCCACCGTTTCGAGTGGGCTTGCGATGATTTGCAAAGGGTCAGTTACTGCGATGCCTGTGCGTTTTGTTCCGTAGTCAATACCTAATATTCTTGCCATGCGGCGCAAAGTTAGAAAAAAGAGAAAGGTCTTCGCTTGGTATCAATTGTTTTTTTTAAAATACGCTTTGTTTTATTCGTTGAATATCTATTTTCGCAGTCTAAAAAATATAAAAATGGAATCTCTCGAGCAACTGCGCTACCCTATTGGCAAAATGCCTAATCCAGCGACCTTCACACAAGAAGAGGTGCATAGTTGGATTGCCGATATTGAAAAACTCCCGAAACAAATACGGGATGCCGTTCAAAACATGACACCTGAACAGATTGACACGGCTTATCGTCCAGAAGGTTGGACGGTGCGTCAAGTCGTTCACCATGTCGCTGACAGCCATATGAATGCCATCATACGTTTGAAACTGGCTTTGACAGAAGACAATCCGACCATTAAGCCTTATGAAGAACAATTGTGGGCGGAATTACCGGATACCAAAATGGACATTGAGATTTCTCTTGTACTCATCGAAAACTTGCACCTCCGATTTGTGCAAATACTGAGGAGTATGCCTTGGGCTGATTTCAAACGTACTTTTTATCATCCTGGATTGGCTCAATCTGTTCCTTTAGGTGCTTTGGCAAGTATGTACTCGTGGCATGGGCGACATCATAAGGCACATATAATAGGTGTAAAAATGCGGAATGGCTGGTAATTTAGAATATCGAGGTGTGTTTAATACTTCAAAATTCGTTAATCATTATTCGATATTCAAAAAAAAGCCTCCCATCTCAATGAATCGAGATGGGAGGCTTCTGTTTTAAGAAAGGTCGAAAAAAAAATAATTGAATCGGTTTTTGGTTCGCAACCGATGTACTGAGGGAATTTGCATCCCTCGCGTACATGTGAAAATTTTTTCTGGTTTTTGGAAAAAAATCGTTGTTCACATGTCCCTCGAGTTTTGACTGTTACCCCCTCAGTATCCGGCAGCAAATACGCTTTTAAACCTTTATTGCAAATCTCATGAAGAAGTGCCGAAGCAGGGGAACTCACTTTCGTAAGTTCAAAGACAAATCACTTTCGTTTGTCGTTTTATAATTGTTCATGCAAAAATACGATTGCATGACGAAGAATAAAGTTTTAATGTGTTAATGAAATTCAAACGTTTGTTAATGCTTTTATTTAGAAACGGCTATTACGTCAAAATGATTCACCTCAATTTACAAGTGTTTAAAGTGCTTTGTATTAAAACCGCGGTGTTCACAACTCGACTTAGTTTAAAACTCAAAATATCTATTTGAATGGTATCAGAATTTAATTTTCATTTATCCAAATTTTTCAAAATAATAAAAAGCCAATTAAAATTTGGGTTCTATAAAATTTTGAAGTCTTTCGAGGTGAACCGATGACTTTGTAGCTGCTGCTTATCTTTCTACCTTTGCATCACCAATTTAAGAAAAAGTAGAACTACTCTACTGATCAATTATCAAACAGTTTTTTAAACTTAAAGCCAATTAATTTTTAAACATTTAAAAAAGATTCATTCATGAAAGCATTATTGGACAACAGAGGCATGGCGCTTGTTTCGTTTGCCGGACTTTTAATCATTTGCTGCGTTGCAGCCGTTTATCCCGCATCTAATCCCGTTGCTACAGAAGCTTTTGACGGCGTCATGACAGGCAACATTGCTTGGATGATAGTCGCTTCGAGCTTGGTACTTTTGATGACACCGGGCTTGGCATTCTTTTATGGCGGTATGGTTTCTGCTCGCAATATCATTTCTACGATGTTGCAAAGTTTCATCGCATTGGGCGTTGTCAGTTTATTGTGGTATGTCGTTGGTTTTAGCCTCGCTTTCGGTGAGGACGTTGGGGGCTTAGGCATCGTAGGTAATCCGATGACATTCTTTATGTTCAGTAACGTCGGTACACTACCTCATCCAACATTGGGTGGCGGTCTGCCATTGGTACTTTTCGCTGCGTTCCAATTGAAATTCGCAATAATCACACCCGCTTTGATAACAGGTTCTTTCGCAGAACGTGTCCGTTTTTGGGGTTATATCGTCTTCATTAACTTATTCGTACTCATTATATATTGTCCATTGGCGCATATGGCTTGGCATCCAGAAGGATTGCTTTTCAAAAAAGGCGTATTAGACTTTGCAGGTGGTACTGTTGTACATATTTCAGCAGGTTTGGCAGCTTTGGCAGGTGCTATGTTCTTAGGTCGTCGCAAAAATGCAACCGAAACTTTACCAGTCAACATTCCTTATGTTATCCTTGGTACAGGTTTACTTTGGTTCGGTTGGTTTGGTTTCAACGCGGGTTCTGCATTGGCTGCCAACGGTTTAGCAGTTAAAGCATTCGTTAATACGAACTTAGCATCAGCAGTAGCGGCTATCAGTTGGATTATGATGGATACCGTTAGAGGTAAAAAACCATCTGCTTTAGGTGCATGTATTGGTGCCGTTGTCGGTTTGGTTGCTATCACACCTGCAGCAGGTTATGTAAGTTATGGTCCAAGTCTTTTCATCGGTTTTGCTGCTGCACTTGTTAGTAACTACGCAGTTGTTGCTTTCAAAAAGACTACCATTGACGATACTTTAGACGTTTTCCCTTGCCACGGTATTGGTGGTATCACAGGTATGATTCTAACAGCTGTCTTCGCTACTGAGGGAGGCAAAGGTGTCATCACAGGTGAGTGGAATTTGTTTATCCAACACATGATTGCATTGGCTATTGTTATCCCTTTCGCTTTCGGTGGTTCATATTTAATGTTCAAACTCACAGCTTTGATTACGCCGTTGCGTGTCGATGAGGAAGAAGAAGAAGCAGGTTTGGACATCAGCCAACATGACGAAACAATTATCTTAGAAACGGTTAATTTCTAAGAACCCTGTATTAATTTGATTTGGTTAGTCAAAACAATAAATTAGATTTAAGGCAGAGAGCATGTATGTGCTTTCTGCCTTTTTTTTTCAGTCCCCCCTCAGTAGATAGTCAATTTAATGTTATCGGGTTATGAATTATTGGAAGTTCTATTGTCGGGGTGATTTGAAATCACCCCGACAATTTTACCTAAAACCTACCAGACACGATTAGATTGACTGACTACTCAGTATAAAACCTTCTTTTAAGTAGTCTTGAGTGTCTAGTCGGCATGTATAATATCTTGCCTGATTTATGCAGGTATGCTTATTAACCTATCGGAAAAAGTTGTTGCTGGCCCTTTTTCGCAGCATGAACATCATGGATTAAGCCACTTTGATTTAGATGTATCAACCTTTGCGGCAGGCAAATACATAGCGATATTAAACAATCATCAGAACTTTCAACAGCCTTTGTCTTTTGTTGTCAATCATTGAGTTTTTAGGAAAAATACTGAGGCGACTCCTTTCTCTTTTTTCTCACCTTTCTTTTGTGGTGTTAAAGGCTGCCTTCTCTAGTAGTTCGGACAAATTCACACACATGCACCTTGTAGTTCCCACAAAAACCGCTACTTTCATGGGAAATTTCGACCTTATTTTAAAAACGAATCAAACCTATTGATAATGAAACAGTTTCTATTATGCTTCGCCATTGCCTTGTCGATGGGCAATATCTCAATCGCCCAATCACAAAAAGCAACATCGACTTTAACTTCCGCAACTTCAGTCCAGCCTGTAACGGGATCTGCGCTATTCGAGGGTATAAAATGGCGTGAATTAGGTCCCTTTCGCGGTGGTCGTTCAAGTACTGTAACAGGCGTCAGAGGCAACCCCAATGTCTATTATTTCGGCAGCGTGGGCAGTGGCGTTTGGAAATCAAACGATGGTGGACAAACATGGGGCAATATCACAGACAATTATTTTGGCGGCACAGTAGGCTCAGTCGCCGTTGCAGAAAGTGACCCCAATGTTATTTTTGCAGGCGAAGGCGAGCAGACTTTGCGCAACAATGTCGCTTCGGGTGCAGGTGTCTGGAAATCTACTGATGCAGGAACGACTTGGAAACACGTAGGTTTGACGGAGTCAAGACATATATCCCGCATTCGCATCCATCCTAAAAACCCCGATGTGGTCTATGTGGCAGCGATCGGCAATCTATGGAAACCCAACGAGATGCGGGGCATTTTTCGCAGTACAGACGGTGGCATGACGTGGAAAAAGGTTTTATACATCAATGACCAAGCCGGTGCAGCCGACTTAATCCTCGACCCCAATAATCCCCGCATCCTATACGCCAGCACGTGGAATATGAAACGCAACGGCTACCGCATGGACAGCGGTGGACCCGATTCCAAACTCTGGAAAAGCACAGACGGTGGCGATACGTGGGAAAACCTCTCCGATAAACAAGGCATGCCCAAAGGCACCAATGGCGTTATTGGCGTAGCCGTTTCACCTAAAAACTCTAATAAAGTCTGGGCAATTATTGAAAATCAAGAATCTGGCGGTGTTTATCGCTCCGATGATGCGGGTAAAACGTGGGCAAGAATCAATCAAGACCGTGCTTTATTGCAAAGAGCATGGTATTATTGCCGCATTTATGCCGATGCACAAGATGAAGATAAGGTGTATGTGATGAACGTCAGTTACGGCATTTCAAAAGATGGAGGTAAAACATTTGAGTTGAAAAATGCACCACATGGTGACCACCACGACCTATGGATTGACCCAGACAACAACCAACGCATGGTGATTGGCGATGATGGTGGCGCACAAATATCCAACGATGGCGGCAGTAATTGGACAACTTACCACAACCAACCGACGGCACAAATCTACCGTGTTTCAACAGACAATCACTTCCCTTACCGCATTTATGGCGCTCAACAAGACAATTCAAGTGTCAGAATCCCGCATCGCACAGGCGGTAGAGCTGTTGATGAAAAAGACTGGGTTGCTTTGGCTATCGGTGAAAGTGCCCATTTAGCACCCGACCCATTGAACAGCGAAGTCATTTATGGCGGTGATTATAAAGGTTATATGACCATGCAAGACATTGAAACAGGGCAAGAACGCTCGACGAATGTCTATCCTGACTTGCCCGCAGGTTCGGGTGCAGAGGTGATGAAATACCGCTTTAATTGGAATTATCCTGTTTTTTTCAGCCCTCACAATCCTAAAAAGCTGTATGCTTGTTCCAATCATGTACATGTCAGCACCAACGGAGGTGAATCGTGGGCCGTTATTAGCCCAGATTTATCAAGAAATGAACCCGAAACCATCAAATCTTCGGGTGGTCCGATTACACAAGACAATACCGGCGCAGAGTATTACGCCAATATTTTTGCCGCCACAGAATCGCCCTATACTGAGGGGGAGATTTGGACTGGTTCAGATGATGGCTTGGTACACGTCACAACGGATGATGGTAAAAATTGGAAAAATGTCACCCCGCCCATGTCTCCCAAATACAATATGATAAATGCCGTTGAAGTCAATCCATTCGTAAAAGGGGGTGCTTTTATCGCTGCCACGTCCTACAAATT
>JAYSQG010000271.1:0-10616 GCA_043721685.1 Saprospiraceae bacterium
TCCAACGCCGACTGACATTTCGATTTTTGAACATAAACTATGGATTGTCGTACCTTAATGTTAGAAAGCGTTTGATAGAAAAAAATAAGATGTTCAAATTTATTTTAGCAAATGCACAATTTTTTTTGACAACATTAAAATCGATTATATCAATCCTAAAAAATTGATTTTCAATTTTTTAGATGAATCAAGAATAAATATTTAAAAAAATAAATGCTTTTTACACAATAAAAAAGCGTTAATTTTATCTTAATATGTAAACTTGGAACTTGTTTTGTTGTGTATTATTGTATAACTTGCACACAATTATAAATCACAAGTCTAATTTTCCACCAATATCTAAATTTAAATCATTGTAAATGAAGAAACTTATACTCTCAATATCTTTTATTCTCATAAGTTTTGCTGCTTTCGCCCAAATGGAAAAGCGGAGTGATAATGCGGTAATCTCTATCTACCCAAATCCAACAACTGATTATATAACAATCAATAACGAAGACGCTGTAAAAAACATCGTCCTATTCAATATGGTTGGACGTAAAATGCGAACTTTCACTGCCGAAAAAGGCGAACGCTACGAAGTGAGCGACTTGCCAAATGGTTTGTATGTTGTCCAATTATTTGGCAAAAACAATAAAATTCTAACAACCCAAAGGTTGACTAAGAAATAATATTAAAGGTGCAAAAATTAATCTTAGAGATAAAAATCCTCGCTTGGCTAACAGGCGAGGATTTTTTTATGTCAAAATTCAACATGGCAAATGGTGAACTCGTATTAAATTTCTACCTTTGGGCAAAATTTTAGAACTGATTCAAAAACGCACTTGAGGACTAATATTGAAAAGGCACATCCAATACAAAGCATTTTTCCTGATTTTATTTATCAGTTACACCACTTATGCAAGTGCACAAGAGGGTTCTCCACAGCCCCTTGAAAAGACAAAGTCCGCTAAGCCGACCATTAATCCACCTAAACAGCAACCCAATACAACGCCAAATACTTCTAGTACAACAGTTACGAATCCACTACAAACTGCAGAAACCATTGTTGTACCGACACAACCCATACCTCAACGGCGGCGGCGCAAACCGACTATCCAAGACTCCATGCGTTTAGCGGCGATACGTGAAGATTCATTGGCTCGAGCAAAACAAAGTATAACGAATAATAATTCTGCTTTTAATATCAATCCAACAAATACGCCGTCAACATCGTTATCAACGATTGCTGATTCAACAGCTAACCCATCTGTTGGCATGTCCACTACTGAAGTGCCAATACTAACAAACTCAAATAACCCTTTCGAAATACTGAGGGGGGACGTTGCGGCAATAGATACGAGTGCAAACAAAACAAAAACGATATTAGAGCAATCAGCGCCGAGTCTTTTGAACAGAGAAGCATATAGTAAGAACTTTCTGTTTTGGGTTTTTCTGATTACCCTGTCTCTTATGGCTCTAGTCGTCGCAAATTCACGATCATCGGTGCGCAATGCCTATCAAGCATTATTGAGTAATAATGCTTTACGGCAAATTTATCGCCTACAAGCGGGTTGGGGCAATGTGGCACAATTGGCTTTATATGGTTTGTTTTTACTGAACGCATCGATTTTTGCCTTTTTGATGGTTTACCGTTTTGTTGGTCAACCATCCATGAATCAGTTCTGGACTTTTTTGTATTGTATTGTAGGAGTCAGCCTCGCTTTTTTGATAAAACACACGGTTTTGTACATCATTTCGTCGGTTTTTCCGATATCTAAAGAAATAAAATTGTACAATTTTATCATCATTACATCAGGCATACTCTTGGGTTTGATATTGTTACCATTGAATATTTTCATTGCTTATTCGCCCGAAATACTGGGTAATTTGTTGACATATACAGCGTTTGGAACTATAGGTATTGTGTATTTGGTACGGTCATTGCGTAGCTTAAGCGTAGCAAGTCCATTTTTAGCTACCGATCAATTCCATTTTTTGGTTTATCTTTGCGCTGTCGAAATAGCTCCATTATTTGTTTTGGCAAAATTATTAATTTCTAAATCGCCTATTTAAAGGAGTATCAGTAAGGTGATAACACATTTTTAACGGAAAACAAAATTGATAGAAACATTGCATAATAACAATTCTCAAGGCATGACAGTTACTGCAACTGCTGAAAACGAAAGTTATAAACGCGTCAAAAGCATTCTCGTTACACAGCCTACGCCCTTAGTAAAATCACCCTACTTTGACTTAGAGCAAAAGTATGGTATCACTGTTGATTTCCGCGAATTTACGCACGTTGAAGCCATTGACATAAAGGAAGTTCGCCGCCAGCGGGTGAATCCTTCGGAATTTTCTGCAGTTATCTTGACTTCAAAAAATGCAGTCGATTTCTTTTTTAAATGTTGTAAAGAAATGCGCATCACGATGTCAGAAAATACAAAGTATTTTTGTTTGACAGAAATGATTGCTAATTATCTTCAAAAATTTATCGTTTATCGCAAGCGAAAAGTTTTTATGGGCAATCGCTCGATTGATGATTTGAAAAATTACCTTGTCAAACACCGTGAAAAAGAAACATTCCTTTTGCCTTGTTCGAATGATGCGTCAAAACAAGTGAGTAAGTACTTGACGGATTTAAAAATCAAGTATCAAGAGGTTATCATGTACGAAACATTGAGTACTGATTTGAGTGATTTGAGTGATGTAAAATACGATATTTTGGTTTTTTTCACGCCACAAGCGATTAGCTCATTGTACGAAAATTTTCCAAATTTTTCGCAGGGCGATACCCGCATTGCGGTCAGTGGCACTCGAACAGCAGCAGCTGTCAGGGAGCATGGTTTGAAAATAGATATTCTTCCGGATAAAGATGCCCCTTCAATGACGACAGCTTTAGAAGAGTATATTAAAATTGCGAATAAAGACTAAGATATTGATTTCAAATACTTTAGCATTAAAAAAGCCGAACAAGACGTATGTTTTGTTCGGCTTTTTATTTTGTCAAATTGAATGCCCAAAAAAAAAGTCCCGCACCAATAAGGATACGAGACTTCATCAAAAAACCGATCTAAAACTCAAAACGATATTCTTAATTTGATTTTAGGGTTTCAAGAACAGACGAATCGTCTTTGAACTTAAAACCTCTAAATCATTACATAATAATCATCTTCTTTGTCGCCGAGTGCGTAGGTGTGTCGAGGCGATAGAATAAGATGCCCGAAGCTTTGATGTCCTCTTTTGATAAAGGAATCTCATTATAGCCTTTGGCAAATTTCTGTTCTATGGTCTTCACAACACGTCCTGCGGAATCGTAAATAGTCAATTTGGCATTCGACTCTGTTGGTAAATGAAACGAAATCTTTGTTTGATAGTCAAACGGATTCGGTTCATTTTGATAGAGTACAAAAGCCCCCCCCTCAGTAAAATTGCCTTTGAAGACAAGTTTCACGTCCATTATTTCACCATCTTTGTTGTAGGCTTCTGCTTCTGTAAGATTTGAACCAATGGTAAAGACTTCACTCAATCTAAGATTTTGTTTGGCACGCAGGACAACGGTAAATATGTTATCTGTTTTGCCTTCAAAACGTCCGTTCCAACTTGTTGTCAATGCTGTTTTAAAGCGTCCGAAATTATTTTCAGTCATGTCTGGGAAATGACCACTTTCAATCTTTACAATTTCGACCCCCTCAGTATGATTGAGTGTAAATTGAAAGGCTTGAGCATTAAAATCATCACTCCTAAATGTCACCTTATATTCTTTACCTGTTTCCATAGCTACATCGTCAGCATTGAATATCAATGTTTTACGAGTGCCGCGAACTGCCGTTGCACTTGAAGAACCCGTCCACGCATTGCTGCTGACATCGCCTACTTTTAGTCCAATAAAATCTGCTTGAGCCACCAATGGCATATTGGTAAAGTTGACAACTTCTGGAAAATATTCAGCCAAAGGATTTGTCGGGTTATTAAATTGGTATTGTTTATCAATAAACCGCCATGAAGGCGTTCCATTCGGAAACGTTGTCTGCAAACGCAATATCATGCGGCGTGTGTGTAATAAATCTAATGCCGACACCTCGCCATCGCGGTTCACATCAGCCGAGATTATTTTATAAGGTGAATTGAGCGATTCGATACCCAGGATATGTCGAGACATTAATGCTATGTCGAAAGTCGTCACGCCATTGAGTGGCAGATCGTCTCTGTTCGCACGGACAGCATAATTATTTCCTTGTATCAGGTTATTAATGTTGTAAATACCCGATGCTGTTGTTATAGCTGTACCAGCATTTGCATTATTCATGGTCACAGATAAATTTACACCTGCAATATTATCTTGATTTTCAGTTCTTATAGCACCATAGATACCTGCTGCTCTGGGATTGGTACAAACATTCATATTGTCTTGAACCTTAACTTTAGCCAAACAGTAATCAGCATTGCCTGCTGCGTCCATCGTCCAAACCCTTACGGGAACAGCAAGCCCTGACTCTGCACATGTGAATGTGACGGATGAACTCAATACTGAGGGGTAGCGCCCGTTACTCGCTGCATCTTTTTCTACTACCAATCGCTGCTGCAAGTAATTAGTCGGTGTGCAATTGTCAATGAGTTGCGAAGCCAGTAAGTCTGTTGCCCATACTTGTATCGAACCACCGCCTGTCGCATCACGCATGAGTTCTGCATTGACATCTTTGCAAATGATGGCGGGCTTCTTAGCATCCACAACTTTTACTTTTTGTTGGCAATAAGTCCGATTACCACATCTGTCTTCGACTGACCAAACTACTCGGTAGTTTCGGTTGTAGTCAAAAGGTTCAAAAAGTGTATTACCGACACCCGTTTTGAGGACTTGATTCGTCGCACTGTCAACTATTGCCCAGTTGAAAACCAAATAATCGCTACTTGTCGTCTGCCCAGCAGCACATTGGTCGCTTGCCGTTACAGTCAATTTAATGTCGTCTTTACAACCTAAAGTGGCGTAACTTTTAATAATTGTATCTGCTGGGCAATAAGTAAACGTAGGTGCAATATTGTCTACAACCTTGATAATCTGTGTATAACATATAATGCCATCTGAAAATGCGTAAGGATTGCTGGGCGATGTTGTACCACCTAAATCATCGGCATCACGGAAACGGCGTTCATAAGGACTTGTGCAACTTGGTCGATTCAAGGTCTGCCAAGCAGGGAGGTTTTGAGTCGCCCAATTTGGATTAGAGTGAACGTCACCACAGACGGGTAAGCCATAACAACCTGTATTTTTGTCAAAATTGTTAGGATTGAACTTACACCAGTCAATGACGGTGATTTTTCTCAAAATTTTGTAGCAAGCATCTGGAACAGCTGTCAAGGTATCGTCCACAATTTCGACGGCTAAAACACCACAGCCATTGTTGATAATATGACCATCTTTGTTTGGTCCGTTACTCAACATCGCTATTTTAGCTTGTTCTTTTGAAGGAACCGACGCAAAGCAATTCAGGAGTAAATCGTCAGGAAAGTCAACCGTAAAGTCACTTTTTCCTCTGATTGTAATCAGTTGTTGGCAGCTGTCTTTGAGTCCGCCTGTATCTGAAACCACCCATTTCCGCAATAAAGTACCTACTTTGCAATTGTCCACATTTTCAACTTCTGTGTAAACAGTGTCTTTTACACGGCAATTATCCCAGAAAAAAGGCTGCCCAAAGTTTCGTAAGCCTGTAAAGGTATAATCGGTGCAAGAGATGGTTTTATTCAGCGGGGCATTACAGGTGGGGGCTGTTTTGTCATCAATACGTGCTAACACCATACACTCGTTGTAGTTGCCCCGAGCGTCCCACACTCTTAGGACGACCTGGACGGATGTATTGATGTCGCAGCAATTAAAATCAACATAAGGTTTATAAAGCGTATCTGCCGGATTTTGGCAATTAGTCATTCGTCGCACTTCGATTCTTTCGACACCACAATTGTCTGTTGAACCATTATTGAAGGATTCAGCATAAGCACGCACCATACCATTGGTTGTCAATGTTGCTTGAGTAACGGCTTTGCAAACCACATTGGGCTTCACATTGTCACGTATTTTGATACGGAAAGTCTTTTTGGCTTTCGCAAAACCACATTCATCAGAGGCTGTAAACGTGACGTCGTAGTCCCCGAGAGCAGAGTAAGTGGCATCAAAAACAGCAATTGTTTCACCTGAAGCGGCATTATATTGTGGATAACCTGCCACCATAACAGCTCTTGAATCATTACTGCTGATAGAGACTTGTGTGCGGGTGCAGCTTTCGTCTTTCATTCGGAAAATCAGACGTGTTTTACCGCCGCAAACGGTATTGTTACCCAAAGGCCAAACGTCTTGAATCGTTCCTGCGTTTGAATTGTTGTCTAGGTCAAAGAATCCATCAAAGTTGACCGTAGTGTCACTTGTCGTAATATTATTATTTATGACATAATGCTGTGTAAATGACGCTGATACTGAGGGGGGTGTTTTGTCTGTCACTAAAATAATTTGAGAACAAACCCTCTGCCTTTCGTCTGCAATTGTTTGTGGATTGTCCACTGCACAAGGGTCAAACAAGCTCCATCTTCTTACATTTTTAAAACTATTGGCGCATAATTGAATTTTTTCATCCCTATAAGTCACATATATCTTACAGGCCCCCGTCCCGACTGGGAACTGGTCAAAAATGGTATTGGCATTGCCGTCCACATCGAACAATGGAACGCCTGTTATATTGGGCGCAATTGAAGCATCACCGTTGTAGTTTCGACAGTCCAGTGAAAAATCTTTTGGACAAATTATGTTTTGAAGGTTGCTTTTTCTAATAAAAATATACTGCCTGCAGGTTGCGCTGCTTCCACCTATGTCTTTTACGATAAAAGTTCTTAGAATAATTTTAACCACATCCCCTGTCGTCGGAAAAGTAGCCGTTTTCATGGCTGCCAAATCTGAAGGCAATGCTGTGAATGGTTGCAAACAATTGGCTTCGCGGGCAATATCGGTATAACTTATATCCGTTTTTGAACAGTCAAAAACCGTTGGATTCCCTGAAACAGCTGGTAGTGGTGAGATGCCATCAATGACTTGAACACAAGACAATGTAATATCGCTTGGGCAAGTAACTACCGGAGGTGTTTTATCTTCAAAATTGATTTCACCCCAACATGTGAAGCCCGCACAAGGCTCAGTAATACTGTAAATAAACTTCTTTCCAGCATAAATATAAGGATTACCATTGATGTCTATGCCATCTACAAGGGCTTGACCGATGCCTTCTTCTAATATCTGTCCAGTCATTGTTTTTAACTGAAAAGTATAAGTTGATGAGCCTATATAACTTCTTTTAAGAAGTGTAAAATCGTTCAAAATGAAACGACATTGATTGTCAATTGTCGCATTTATGCTACCGATACAAGAGAAACTTATCTCTTTGATAGATACATTTAAATCATTTGTATGGCTGCAAGCATCTTTGTTGGTCTCAACGACGCCCACTCTAAAGGGTCCACGACCAGGCGTATTATTCCAGACAATAGTCGCAGCATTATTATTGGTTGATATAATTGTGCCACCACCATCAGGCAAAGACCAAACATAAGTACTACCTATTACTGAGGGGGTCGTGTAAGTTTGAGTTGCAATCGGACAAGGCAACGTTTCACCCGTAACAGTTGGCTCTGGACGTGGTTTTATCACAAAATTTGCTCTTGTTCGAGGACTAACACAACTATTGCACTCACATTGCGACCAAAAAGTGGCTGTTCCGACAACAGATGTATTTATCAAGTTTTGGGTAACGGGGTTAAAGGGACTACCCGTATAAACTTTGCTACCACCTGTTTGTGCTGTCCACCAAGTCACTGATGAAGTTGCGTTACCTGTACAAGGGGCGCAAGTAGCTGTTAACCCCCCGTTTTGAGAATTCGTCTCGTAGCGGCAAACTCTATCGTCTGTTACGGTTGGCGCAGCAATTACTGGACCTGGGTTAATAATGACTGTTGTTTTGTAAAAAGTATTACAAATAGGTGAAAATGAGCGAATTTCAACATCATAAGTCCCTGGAGACAAATTCTTGTAGCTGGTCACATTCGCCATTGGTGTACTGCCTGATATTTTAGTTGAAAAACCGCCTTCGATATTTGACAAATTAAGTGTTATACTGCCATCTCGATTACCCCCACAGGTTTCATGTGTTAAAACGATATTATCAATTTGAAAATCGAGTTTGACAAAACCGGCATCCAAAAGACCATCCACGCAACCAGAAGCATTCGTTGTAAAGGAAATATAAGGTTTCCCGTTGGCACAAGAAGGTGACGCACCGCCTAATTGCGCATCAGAGTCAGTTGCTTCAGCACCTGTATTTGCCAATGTTAAGTTATGGCTTTTGCTGTTAACGTTTAGAACGCCATTCGCAAATTGCCCATTCCCAAAAACGGCATGATAGGATGTTGAAGACGACAGCGCTCCGAAGGTATAATTACCACTCATGTCTGTCGTAACTTGTTGAATCTGAATGCAATTGGCATCATAAAGCGTCACATTTACGCCTTGTAATCCGCTTTCAAAAAACCCTTGTTGACCGTCAGCACTACAATCCATCCAAACTCGATTGGTCGTATTGCAGCCTTGAGCCACGACATACTGAGGGGTCGCCCCCAATATGAATAGGACAGAAAACAGAATGATTTTACGAATATATGCTTGTAAATTCGGTTGCATGGAAAATCGGTTTTGGTAAAAAAAAATAAAATTTAAGTTTTGGTTAATGAACTTTCATAGTCTGCTTATGACCATTTCGCTCCGTCGCTTGAATCTCCTATGCTAAAAAACATCTAAAAAAACATACTCTTTGTTGCCTAAAGTTGCCCTTAGTTTTTTTGAATATTATAAATAAATCGCACAACATCTCTTGTATCTCGTTGTTACACAAGAGAATACAGTACTTTACAGCCTTGAAAAACATGTCAAGACTTGAGCATCAAAAGCCCCATAGGCAAGTTTATTGTAGAGCAGGCAAAATGTCCAGTTCAAAAAAACGGACTGTTGTAAGATTTAACTCATGTCGAAATATGCCATGTTCTGTTGAAGACGAGTAAAGCGGAAATGTGCTTTACTCATTGGAAGATGTAAAGTTTTAATCATAGGATGATAAAAAGTTTTGTAAGTATGCTTAAAAATTGTAAGATTGTTTTAACACCAGTTTTTAAGTAAACTGATGTTTAAAAAGTTTTAGTTTTGATTGTATCTTTCGTTTTCAATTTTGTTTTCAATAGTCTTCGTTGGAGTCTTTGCGTTTTATTATTTTTTGTTTTTGTGTCCCTAATTGTAAGCTGTTGTTGTTATTCATTAGGCAAATTTTGACCCAAAATTGTTGGCATACCATTTTTGATTGTAGCTTAAAATAATCTTTAAAAGGTAGTTAGTCGTTTATTTTTACATTTATTATTTAATTTAATTTTTAAAAAATAACAAATCAGCCTTTTATAGTTAAATAAAAAATCTAACTTAATTAATATGCTTAAATAAAATATTTATGAAAAATAATAAATTTCTAAAAATTACCCTTTTTATGGTACTTGCTGTAAGTTGCAATCAGCCCGTTCACCCAGTAAAAAGTACCGATTCTTCAATGGTTGTTGCCGTTTCCTACAATCCAAACAATGACTTTAACGCTTATTGGTATGCCGGAAAAGCTGAAATAACGAGCTACGATTACCAAATCAATCGCTACGATGAACCGCGAAAAGGCTATGCTGTCTTTGTGTTCGTAACCGAGCCGTTCTCGAAATCGAAACAAGTTAAGCTCGATGATGCCGCCAAAGCAGGTGATGACAATGTCAATGTCTTGAAATTGAACGCCCTTCAACGTTTCCAAACGGGTATATATGACTATTCGATGATGACGAGTTTGTTTACACCCATTGATTTAGGCAAATTTCCACATTCTTTGAAGTTAAACACTACGGTTCAAGATTGGTGTGGTCATGTTTTTACGCAACTCAACTGGAAAGGCGGCAATAAATATGCGACGCATCAATATTCTTATTTTGAAACTGAAGGCGATAAGTCGCCCGATACTGAGGGGGTGCTTTTGGAAGATGAAATTTTTACACGTCTGCGTATCAACCCTGAAAGTTTGCCGACAGGCACCGTAAAAGTGATTCCTAATCTGACTTATACTCGTATTCGTCACAAAACGATTGAGGGCATGAATGCTAAAATCGAAATAAAAGAAGGCAATGCTGGTACTAAGGTTTGTAATCTTATTTATGAGTCAAAACGCCGCCTTGAAGTCACTTTTGAAGCCGCTTCTCCTTACAAAATCTTAGGTTTTGTTGAATTTGAAGGCGATAAGGAAATGAGCCGTGCCACTTTAAAAAAGTCTATGATGAGCGATTATTGGGCAAAACATGATAATAAAAGCGCATTTTTACGCGAAGAACTGGGTTTATAAGTGCTTAGACAATATTACTTAGCCATTGAAGATGAGGATAAATTTGTCTTATCACATAGGTAGATAGGATGTTTCACATAGGAAACATAAGATTTTTGTTAAGTAGCTATGTTTCCTATGTGAAACATCCTATCTACCTCCTATATAGCTAATTTTCGTTTCCTACTGTCGGCGAGGTTTTAA
>JAYSQG010000272.1:0-2613 GCA_043721685.1 Saprospiraceae bacterium
ATGTCCTAAAAGACAAGGAAGGTAAAGAAATTTCCTTGAAAAACTACCGTATGGGTATGGTTTTTCGCTGTAATCCCGATATGACAGATATTGAAGTTATGGGCAATAACTTCCGTAACAACTACGAAGTGTGTACCGACAGCTACGGCACAATGTGGCAAAGCGACAACGACGACGACGGCAATAAAGGCGTGCGCATTAACTACGTTATGGATTATGGCAACTATGGCTATACCGACGAAATGACAGGCGCAGGTTGGCAAGTCAATCGCACCAATATTGAACCTGAAATTCCACGCAGACATTGGCATCTCAACGACCCAGGCGTTGTACCCAATTTGTTGCAAACGGGTGCAGGTTCACCTTGTGGCATGGTGGTTTACGAAGGCGATTTGCTGCCCGAAGTATTCAGAGGTCAAATGATTCATGCTGATGCTGGTCCAAATGTCGTGCGCTCCTACCCTGTTACGAAAGATGGTGCGGGTTACAAAGCCTCAATTGTCAACATCGTTGAAGGTGTCAACGACCAATGGTTTCGTCCTTCTGATGTCTGCGTCGCCCCCGATGGCTCTTTGATGATTGCCGATTGGTACGACCCAGGCGTAGGTGGACATCAAGCGGGTGACTTGAATCGTGGGCGCATTTTCCGCGTTTCGCCGCCCAATACACCTTATAATATACCGACTTATGACTACTCTACTACTGAGGGGGCATTGAAAGCGTTGGAAAATCCGAATTTATCAGTTCGTTGGAAAGCGTGGAATGCACTGCATAAGGCAGGTGAAAATGACCAAGTAAAAATGATGGGGCAATATGCTCAAACCACTAATCCACGTCTCAAAGCACGTTTGTTTTGGATTTTGGCAAAAGCCAAAGGTGGTGAAAAGATGATAGAAGTTGCCGCTATGGACGAAAATCCAGACATTAGAATTGCAGCGATTAGAGCCACTCGGCAAACCAATTTGGATATAACTAAACTCATCAAGCACCTTGCCGCTGACCCCGACCCACAGGTGCGTCGTGAGTGTATGCTCGCTTTGCGGCACAACAAAACGCCCGAAGCTGCTGCCCTTTTGGTTGCCTTAGCCATTCAATACGATGGAAAAGACCGTTGGTACTTAGAGGCGTTGGGCATTGGGGCAGATGGTCAATGGGATGGTTTGTTGGCTCAAGTAATCAGTATGGCAAGTCATGTAAAACTGTCTGATGAAGCGGTGAAAGATATTGTTTGGCGTTCTCGTGGCGAGCAATCAGCTACACTTTTGGGCACTTTGGCAAGCGATAAAACAGTGCCTTTAAAAGACCGTTTGCGTTATTTCCGTGCCTTCGATTTTGTACCCAGTAAAAATAAATCAGACGTTTTATTGAAACTCATAAAAGACAATGAGACATCACAGCCCGAACTAACGCCCATCGCTTTGCGCCATTTAGATGCTGATTTTGTTAAAAACAATGCAGAATCCAAGGCAATTTTAAGCAAATTGATGAAAAACCTAACAGGAAAGGAATATTTAGAATTTGCCGACCGCTACGCTTTACCTTCCGAAAATACCCGTTTGGCGGATATGGTTTTTAAAAATGAAAATGCCAACCAAGCAGCAAGCATTTTACTCAAAAATACTGAGGGGGTCGCTTTGTTCAACTCCGTTATCAATAACAAAAACCGGGAAGCTGATGCTGCTAAATTGCTCACTGCCATACGCGGCACAGGTAGTAAAACGACTTTAGATATACTGAAAGCCGTTGCTTTCGATAAAAAACGCTCTGTTTCCCTACGAAAATCCGCTTTTGAAGCACTGGGCGGTAGTTGGGGCGGCGAGGATTTAGTTTTGGATTTATTGAAAAACAATAAAATTGAAAAAACCTATATCCCGTCTGCCGTTCAAGGCGTAAGCCGTGCTTGGCGCATGGCAGTTCGACTTGAAGCATCAAAATACTTGGGCGGCGAAGTCAAAGTGGGTAAAAAAGTACCTGCCATTCCCGATTTATTGAAACTCAATGGTGATGCCAAAGCAGGTATTGAACTTTTCAAAACCTATTGTTCGACCTGTCACCAAATCAACGGAGAAGGGGTTGATTATGGACCTAAATTATCAGAAATTGGCTCGAAACTGCCACGAGAAGGGCAACTTTTAGCGATTTTATATCCCGATGCGGGCATCAGTTTTGGCTATGAAGGTTGGGATATTAAGATGAAAGACGGTTCATTACTGAGGGGTATGGTCGCAAGCAGAACAGAGTCAGATTGGATGATAAAAATGCCCGACGGTTCATTGCAATCCTACAAAATCAAAGAAATGGTGAGCAAAAAACAAATAGCCACTTCCCTCATGCCATCAGGTTTTCACGAAGTGATGACCGAACAGCAATTAATGGATTTGACGGCTTATTTGATGACTTTGAAAAAGAAAAATTGAACACCGAATTTTGAGTTTTGAGTTTTGAGTTTTGTAAGATACGAATTTCACTAATTACTCGAATTTAAAAACAATTAATTAGTGAAATTCGTGTCTTAGTGAAAGAGATGAAATAAAGTCCACCATAAACTTCAGGTATTCAATTACTTGACACATGCCTCAATTGCCTCCATCTTTAGATGGAGAATTAGAAATG
>JAYSQG010000273.1:0-5820 GCA_043721685.1 Saprospiraceae bacterium
CCTCGATCTCTCGGCCGACTACCGCAACTTCAAGCGCGAGCGCGCCGAGGAATATATCGACCTCGCGATCTACGACGCGTGCGACGAGCTCGACGTCGACAGCAAGGACGCGCCGTGGGCGCGCGATGTGCCGATGCCGGAGTCACCGGTCAGGCGCGAAGGGGGAACGCGCTGATGGGCACTCCTGAGCACCACCCCGCGACCGCACGCCAGCTTGAGGTGCACGCGTTCATGCTCGCGCACCAGCTCGAGCACATCGCGCCGCCGACGCTGCGCGAGATCACCGACCACTTTGAGTTCGCCTCGACCTACTCGGTCACGTGCCACCTGCGCGCGCTCGAGACCAAGGGGCTCGCACGTCACCGCAAGAACTGTTCGCGCGGCTGGATCGCCATCAAGGCGCACCGATGACCGCGCACGCACACCGCTCGAGCGCACAGCTCGGCCTCTTCGATTCGAAAGGACAAACGCATGAGCATGAGAAGTCTCGGACGAGCCAACGGCATCGTGATGAGCTGCGATCAGGCGAAGCACAATCCGAACGCAGCAGCCTGCTCCGCGCGGAGCCAAACAGCGAACACCCGCAGGTGTGTGAACCGCGAGTGGGCGAAGTCGAAGGGCTGGGGCCGTGGCCTCTGCAAGGGCCGCAAGACCTACGACCTCTGCCCGGCGCACCTGAAGCTCGAGATCGAAGCGCTCAAGACCGAGCGGAAGGATCGCGAGATCAGGAAGGCGGCACTCGACGAGGCGAGGAAGTCGAAGATGCAGGGCGTGGTCGCGCAGAAGTCGGCGCGCAAGCTGGCGAAGTCTCAGCGCGCCGAGGCCAAGAAGTTGAAGATGCAATCCGCGGCTGCAACGAAGCCCCGCTCCGCGCGCAAGCGCCGCTCACCCTCGGCGGATTCCGCCCCGGCACCGGCCTAGCTCTCATCCCGGCGCGGAAGCAATCGTGGTGGCTGCCGTGCCTCAAGCGCGCCGCTGACAGCATCCGAGAGCACTGCTGGTTCCTCGCGCCGACCACGTATCCGTCGCTCTACTGCTGGACCTGCCGATCGGAGCGTCGCTAGTGGCGCGCGCTCGCAAGACCCGTCGCAGCGTTGCCGATCCGTTACTTCGCAGCTGTCCCGCGTGCGGTGCGCGCAAGGGCGCGGGCTGCAACGCGATCGGCAAAGACTCCAAACCGCTCGTCACGTGGGCTTCGCGCCTCGTGCACGCGACCCGCCTCGAAGGATCAACTGATGCGTGATGTGTTGCTCAAGCGCGTGCGACCCATGGTCGAGCGCCTCGCCACGGGCCTCGTAGATGTCGCGGTTGCGCGCATCGAGGCCGAGCTCGGCCGTCTGACCGAAGCACTCGAGATCGCGCTCTCGGCGTACGCGGACGAGCCTCCGGCACCCGTCCCGATCGTGATCGAGCGCGATCCCAAGCCCGACAACGTCGTGCCTCGGCCGGTCGCGATACATGTCGCCCGAGCAGAGCCCACCGCCAAGCCACGCGACACCGGCTTCGCGCCGCAGAAGACGTGCTCGAAGTGCGGATACGTCGGCGGCAACGCTCGCGGATGCGGCACCGCGCACGCCACGGTCGTGCTGGCTAGCGAGCCGGTCGGCTGGGCCAGCTACAGCGTCGATGCGGTCGCGCCCGCTGCGAAGTCGGACCCGTTCGCTGCCGACAAGAAGGACCGTGCGTCGCGCATCGCTGCTCGTGCGGCCGCTGCACCGCGCGATGTCGCCCAGCGGATGCCGGATGCCGATGATGGCGACGACGAGCACCAGTGGTCGAAGGAGCGCATCGCCGTTGAAGCCGCGCGTGCCGAGAGCCGCAAGCTCGGCGGCGAGCTACCGATCCCACGCTCGAGCTGGGACCTGTAGTGACCGCACCGGTCCGCATCGACGCGCTCGCGTGGGGAGACCTTCGCTTCGCGACGCTCGCGCGCTTGTGCGGCTTCGCAGACGCGGAGCACGCGCTGATCAAGTGCGCGAAGATCTGGTCCTGGCAGACCGAGCACTTCACGTTCGAGCGCCCCACGTACGTGGTCGATGTCGACATCGTCGAGTCCGCGCTCGGTGTCGGTGGCGCTGATCACCTCGTGCGCGCACGCCTGGCCGAGACCGGGCCGGACGGCCTTCGCATGCGCGGGTCCGAAGGGCGCATCGAGTGGCTCCACAAGAACCGCAACTCGTCGGCGAAGGGTGGTGAAGCCACTAAACGTAAGCATGCAGACAAAGACGGGCCGACCGGCCAGGCACTCGGCCAGCCGAGTGGCGAGCCGACACCGGGGCCGGAGACGGGGCTGAAACAGGGCCCTCTTACTCCCGCTCTCTCTCCGGATCAGCAGATCTCAGAAATACATACCCGCGTGCGCGAGCGTCACCCGTCTGCTGGCGCTGTCGCGCGGGCGACCTGGGAATACGGATCGAAGGTTCGTCTCGAGCTCGCCGCGCTCAACGTGAACGTCCCGCCGTGGGTGCTGATGCCCGGGACCGATCACTCTGGCTGGGTCGACCTGCTCGACCGCGTCACCGAGCGCCTCGTAGGCTCGACCGCCGAACTCGCGGAGAAAGTCTGCCGCAACCGCATCGACGTCGCAGCAGCGAAGGCTCGCGCGGACGGCGAAGGCAACTGGTTCGCGTCGACCGGGATGTTCACTCGCAAAAGCTTCGACATGTTCGCCGAACTCGACCCGAAGCAGTTCGGTCGCAAGGCGGCTCAGAAAACCAATTTCCAGCCGTCGCGCGGCGGAGCGATCGGGGCAGCCACCCCTCGCACCGACCACGGCGAGGAAATGAAACCAGCACGGGAGGTCATGTGAGCGATGAAAAATACAGTGACGATGCCGCCGACGACGACCACGAGGTCTTTCCCGTCGAGGACAACTACAAGCGCACGAACGCCAACGCGACGATCGCGTCGCTGCTGAACAACACGTTCGGCGAAGCGCTCCTCGACGCGAGCAAGTACACGAACGAGTGGTGGGTCGCGCGCGAGCAGCGGCTCGCCAACGAGCACGCGAAAGACGCGTCGCGCACCGAGCGCGCTCGCATGCGCCAGCGCGCCGACCTGCTCACGCAGACCGAAGGCGCAGCGGGCGTCCGTGGTCGGTTCCCGCGCTGGGCGATCGAGGGCGCACAGAAGCACGACCTTCGGGACACGCTCGCGATGACGCACGGGCGCAAGTTCGCCGATGCCGATCAGCTCGTGGCCGCAGCCGAAACGCGTCGCCGCATGGGCGAGCGCGACGACGATGACGCACCGGCACCCGGACCATCGATGATGCTCGTGCTCGCCGGCGGCACGGGTGCAGGCAAGACCACGGTCGCATCTTGGATCGCGTTGAAGGGCACGGATGCCATGCCTGGCTTCATCCGCGCGAGCGAGCTCGAGGGCCGCGGTCGCTACGACAAGGATCTGCGGGCATGGATCCCCGAGCGGACGACGCTCGTGATCGACGACCTGGGCGCCGAGCTGCTCGATGGCAAGGGCGTGTTTCGCTCGCTGCTCGACGAGATCGTCGACACGCTCTACAGCTCGAAGCGTCGCCTGATCATTACGACGAACCTGCGCCCGAAGATCGACGACGCGCACCGCGAGGAGTGCAAACGCGACGGCCGCGAGCCCGAGCCGCAGTTCCGCGAGCGCTACGGCGACCGCGTGCGCTCGCGTGTCGTGCAGGTCGGCCAGTGGGCCGATTGCGGCAACACCGATCTTCGCGAGGTCGCCCCGTGAAGCGCACGCCGATGAAGCGAGCGCCGATGCGTCGCCGCCGCCGATCGACGAGCTACAGCCGTCGCGAGCGTGACCTCGCGTTCATGGGCTGGGCACGCGAGCGCACGTGCATGGTCCGCGAGATCGCACCTGCCACGTTCATGCAGCCGGACAATCTCTCTGCGCGCCGGATCACCGCGTGCGAGGGCGAGATCGAAGCCGATCACATGGGCGAGCGCGGGCTCAGCCAGAAAGCTGACGACACGACATGCGTCCCGATGTGCAACGCGCACCACGGCGAACGGACTGATCACCGCGGCTCGTTCCGCAACCTCACCAAGGCCGAGGTGCGCGGTTGGCGCGCCGAGGCGATCGCCAGAACTCTCGACGCTTGGAGCAAACGATGAACGACGACGGAAAGCGCTGCGGCGCGATGGATTCGAACAACCGGCGCTCGTGCGAGCTCGACCAGGGCCACGGCCCGAAGGTGATGCACAAGAGCGACGCATTCATGTGGAAAGACGTCATCGGCGTGAGTAGCAAGCGAAAGGATCCGGCGCCGAAGCCGAAGAAGTCTGCGCCCGCGAAGAAGTCTGCGCCCGCGAAGGTCGCCGAGCCGGCCGAGCCGCAGCGATGCAACGCGAGCCGGACTGCCGTGTGGCACGTACCAGCCATGTGCAGCCTGCCCGGCGGACACGACGGGGACCACACCGCCGAGGTCGTCGTTTCAGAGGACTGGCCGGAGACCGGACAGACGCGTCGAATCGCATGGGACAAGTACGGCGTCGGGAAAGGTAACGACACCATCGGCGAGCCCGCCGCCGACCCGGATCCGGAAGAGGCCGACCAGGTCGACGATCTCGACATGCGCAACATCGCGCGCCAGCAGCGCGAAGAACGCGAAGCTCACGCGGACGAGCTCGCCAGCGCCGCGGCCGATGTCGCCGACGTCGAAGTGATCGAAGAAACCGCACCGCAGGCTGAGGCGGTTCCCGAAGTACAGACCGGACCGCTGATCTGCGGCTACCCGCGCCACCCGGCTGCGGCGCTGTTCGAGCTGCTCGAGGGCGAGGCACTGATCGCGATCGCCGACAGCATCCAGGCGAATGGCCTACGCGAGTCGATCGTGCTTGTCACTGTAGGCGGCAAGACCTCGATTCTCGATGGTAGCAATCGTGGTGTCGCATGCGAGCTCCGCGGCATCAGGCCGCGCTTCGTGACCTACGAAGGCCCGAAGGATATTGCCTCGCTGATCCAGTACTCGCTGGACAAGAACCAGCACCGCCGACATCAAGAGCCGTCGGTGCTCGCGATGATCGCGGTAGATGCCGGCATGCTCATGGGTCGCGGCAACCCGGGCGATCGCGAAACCGGCCGGTCGGCCGGTTTGATGACCCAGGCCGAGGCCGGTAAGAAGCTGGGCGTCTCGGAGCGGCTCGTGCGGCGCGCGAAGGTCGTGCGCGAGAAGGGCACAGCGAAGGTCAACGAGGCCGTTCGCAAGGGCCGGCTCGCACTCGATGCCGCGATCGATCTCGTGAAGCTGCCGGCCGACAAGCAGGACGAATACGCCACCGAGGCGCTCGAGAAGAAGGGCAACGCCGTGAAGAGCGGCCGTGTGCGCGCGATGGTTCGGCAGGAAGGCAAGCGCGAGGTCGTTCGCGCGATCAACGAGAATGTCGAGCCCGGCCCGATGGGGCCGTTCGGCGTGATCTCGATCGATCCGCCGTGGCCATACGAGAACAGCGACCAGCACGAAGGATCGCGCGGGCACATCAGCTACCCGCCGATGTCGATCGCGCAGCTGTGCGCGCTGCGCGCCGAGCTCGACGCGCGCGCCCTGCCCGATTGCATCCTCGCCATGTGGGTCACGAACGCCTTCATCGTCGAGGTCGGCCGGATCCTCGAAGCGTGGGGATTCACGATTCGCACGATGTACTCGTGGGACAAGGAGCTCGAGGGCGTCGGCACGTGGGGCCGCGGACGCACCGAGCATCTCGTGATCGCGTCGCGCGGCGAGCCCGTGCACACGCTGAACGAGGTCTCGACAATGCTCCCGCCCGCTCGCCGCCGAGAACACAGCCGCAAGCCTGACGAGGCGTACGCGCTGCTCGCGGCGCA
>JAYSQG010000274.1:0-9161 GCA_043721685.1 Saprospiraceae bacterium
AAGAGACATACAATCTAAAATATTTGACGACCAAGTTGCTAATTCCAAAGGTCAGTTAATGTATAAAAACAGCTATTTGGAAATACACAATCCTGGCATTTTTTTAAAAGATTCTGTTTCGGGCAACCAAACGATTGTACCTGTTTCTCATGCAGAAATTGGGCATATTCACAAATTTGACGGCTCAATGCACCTCATTTTAAGCCCAAGCGATACCAAAGAGGTGATTTTGAAAGGTTGGGGTGAATTGCACGGATTAGCCGCCGCAGGAACACGGGCAGCCAAAACTTATATGATGATTTATTCGCCACGCGATGAAAAAGAATTGAAAGTGGCGAAACAGATTTTAGAAGCGGCGGTAAAATATCAGATGACGGTACCGAAAAACTAAGTATCGAACTTAAAAGATGACTTATCGAATGGATGCATAAGATGGTAGAATCAGATAATGAGTTAAATTTGAAGTGATTAGCTTTACAGCCACCCCCTCAGTATGCACTTGCTTTTTTAACTAAAATTTCAATAAAAATGAAAAAAACGATTCTTTTCTTAGCTTTTGTATGCGTTTCTATCGCTGCACACGCGCAATGGACAATTGACAAAGGACATTCAAAATTCACGTTTATTGCTGGACATCACGGCATTTCGGAAGTTGACGGCTATTTTAAAAAATTTGATGGCAAAATAACCGCTACAAAAGACGACTTATCTGATGCCGTTTTTGAAGTCACGATTGAGTCTGCAAGTCTCAATACCGACCTTGAAATGCGGGATAATCACTTGAAAAGCGAGGACATGTTTAATGTTGCCCAATTCCCGACATTGACGTTTAAAAGCACGTCTTTAACTAAAATTCAAGGCAATAAATACACAATGGTCGGCGATTTGACCATAAAAGGTGTGACAAAAGTGGTCACTTTTGATGTGACGATGAATGGACCTGTGGCACATCCAAATCCTACCAACAAAGTACCTCAGTTGGCTATCAAAGCACTCACGACCATCAAAAGGAGCGATTTTGGCATCGGCGGAAAATTAGCGACTATTATGGTGAGTGATGAAATCCAAATCCGAGCAACAGGTGAATTCCAAAAGAAATAAAAACCTATATTTTGACACGAATTGCACAAATTACACGAATTGATTTTTGTCATCCTGTAAGGAACTAAATTCGTGTAATTTGTGCAATTCGTGTCTTAAAACACCCCCTCAGTATTTTGCGTATTTTTGCTTAAAAAGCAGCCATTTTTTTGTTACTGTAATATTTCGTGTGCGAAATCAAAACCGATTTAAGCGGCAAATTTTCGATTAAGAGATACGGCTCTTAAAGTAGATAAAGCGTAGCTTCCGTTTTCCGACCAAGCAATTGGCTTATTTTTTTGACGATAAGCGACAACCATATCTACGCCTTTTTCGGCTCTACCCGATCCAATTGTATTATTGGCTTCTTTACGTTTTTTATAATTGATTATCTCTCCTTTGTGTTTTTGCAGGTATTCTATCAACTCCGCCTGTTTAAGTTGATTTCTAACACCCTGTTTTTGTAAATATAAGATAGCATCATCGGTTAGACCCTCCCAAAGTAGACCAACAATCTCCTTGGCAATTTTTTCTTTTTGTACTTTATTGCGTGCTATCATGCTCATTAAATTCCATACTTTCTTGTTCAAATGATACCAGTCTAAGATAATTACAATTTGTTTACCAAAGACCCGCCATAACCGTAGGCGTATATCTTTTGCACCGTCGCTAATGGCGACGATAGGAAGTCTTGTATTACCACAAGTTGAACAAAACCAACAACATAAGGCGGTTTCTATTGTCCAGCCATCTATGCCATACCCTGCCGTAATGTAATCAAAATACTTTTTCGGGGGGGCTTCGGATGACACTTTTAAGCCTAAATCTTTGTTCAAATCTTTGTTCGGACGTTGAACTTCTATGACATCCGTTTGTACTCGTTTAAGTTTTTTATCATACCCGTTTTCGCGTAACTCTTTTTGCCGATTTACGCCTATTGCGTCATCAAACAACAAAATCTCTTCGCTTTTGCTATCGTATATGTCTATATCTGTTGCACCAAATGGCAGATTTAATTGTAACCCGGCATAACTATTTATCAAGGCTTTGGTGCTTTCATAAGCGTAACTTTTTACTTTCTCACTTATTTGATTGCCACTATAAACATTTGTCCCTGTTATCTTTTCTAAGCATTGTGAGACTTTTGAATAGCTCTTTTCTTGTATTTCTAATTCAATCCATGACCTAACCTCACCACTCTCTAAGCCGTGTTCAAATTGTTTCGTGCTTGAAAAGTAATCGCCGCCTAACTTATGTCGGTCAAGTCTGAACTTAACGGGACTCTCTATTCCTATTATTTCTACCGGTCTTGTGCCGTTACTCTTTAACCCTTTTTTTTTATGCGCTGATTGTGCATCTTTCAGTAATTCCTTTTGTAGATTTGGGAACATTTCTCGACGGATTTGTAACGTAAATTGTTCTATCGCATCGAAACTCTCAAAGCCCCCTGACTCACTGACGGTTTTTTTAACTTTTGTCGTTTCTCCATTATCTTTCGTAATGAGTATTGTTATTCTTGCCATGGCTTGATTTTTTTACTAAAGATACTTAGCTTTTGCTATGGCACACGAAACATTACAGCAACAAATAAATTTGCCTAACATCGAAAAACAGTACAAATTGAGACGTAATTATCAAAACTTAAATTCTATGAAAATAAAGCACATTCTGTTAGTACAAAGTATTTTGCTTGTAGGGCTATTACCAAACTTAAATGCACAGTACAGAACCGCTCCTTACGCAGTTTTTCCGAATCCACAACTACCGACACCAACTGTACCAATGCCACAAATACCCACTTTAGAAGGTATGGTGAATGAGCAACGACAGCGTGTTCAACAACAAAACAACGCCATAATTCAAGAGGATATGTTGCAGTATGAGCAAAGACAGCAACAAGCAAAAGGCATTATTGATGAAGCAACAAGGGAATTTCAAACAGTTTCCTACGAATTTCCCGATAATAGCCATTTTCACGCTACAAAATATTTCAGAGAAAGCCTTGCAGAAATTACAGAAATGCTTGAAGGCAAAAAAGAAATGAGTTTAAAAAAGGCTGTCTTTTTGACAGAAAATGCTTATTTAGAAAACTCCCGAAGCTATGATTGGTTTTGTAGCGATTTGAATACAAATGTAGATTTGATTCAATCCTTTATGAAAAAAGAAGGTTTGTCGCTTGATGATGATATTTCTAAAAAGTATATGCTTCAACGCTTTTTAGCCGATACTTTGACCATGAAAGACGATAAAGGCAATCATCAATTAACACATTTACCTTTCAAATACGATTTTGATGACCCGTTTGGTAAAAAGGATTGGTCAAAGATGTTTGTAACAAAACTTCTATCTGATAAAACAGGGCAATGCCATTCGATGCCACTTTTGTATTTGATGTTAGCCGATGAATTGAAAATTAAGGCGTGGATGTCATATTCACCACAACACAGCTATATAAAAGTTCAAGGAGATAAAGGCATTTGGTATAGTTACGAGACAACAAACGGCAATTATTCAACTGATTCCTGAGTTCAAAGTTCGGGGCTTGTCAAATCAGAAGCCTTGAAAAGTGGGATTTATATGGACACTCTGAGCAGAAAAGAAACAATTGCGGCAACATTGGCAGATTTGGCAAAAGGGTATGCGATAAAATTTGGCTTTGATAAATTTGTTTTGGACTGCGTGAATAAGGCATTGGAATACCACCCAAACAATGTTTATGCCTTACAAATCAAAGCGGATTACTATACTTTGCTATTTGGACACGTTCGCAAGCAGTTGAATTTTCCACCAAAAGAAAGGATTCACTTATATCCAAAAGCGAATGAGATTTTGCAGAAAATGTACGCTAATTATGACCACTTAGACCGAATTGGCTTTGAGACAATGACCGAAGAAGCCTATAAATCATGGATTAAATCTTTTGAAACCGAAAAGGGCAAGCAGCCTGTTAAAATTATAAGACCATAAAAATAGTTTTAAAAACATTAAAAATCATTGACAAAATGAAAAAAACAGTTCTTTTTATGACATTTTTCGCCCCTTATACTGAGGGGGGTAACAACGGCACAAAACCCGTATGAGAGTATCGGAAAGAAAGCCAAAGTATTGACATTGAGCAATGGCAAGTATCAAGAAATTTTTACGAATGATACTATTGTGCCTATTGGAACAGTCATGTACAACAGAGTAACAGGCGATATTGTCGCTTTTTTGACAAGGGACACGATGTACGCCGAGTATAACCTTGAACCCGAAGTTGTTAGTCGGTGGTTGTCACCCGACCCGCTGGGAGCAAAACATCCAGAGAATTCACCTTATGTTTACGTTTCAAATAGTCCTATAATACAGATTGACCCAGATGGTAGAGATGGTATAGTAATTATTGATAAAGTGAACAAGACACTCACCGTAACTGCGGTTTATTATGTACAAACTGAAAACTATAAAGGGGGCGCAAATGATAGGGGCGCATATTCGTCAAAAGAAGTAGCAAATATGCAAAAAGGCATTAATGAAACTTTGAATGATAAAAATTATGCTGTTTCTGAAGGTGATTATGCAGGTTTCTCTGTAAAATTCGACCTTCAGTTCAAAGAAGGAGGCAATCCTTCCGCCGTTTCTCCATCTACTCTTCCTAAAGATGAAATTGAGGGAGTCCCTGTTTCAAATAGCTTTAAACAAGGCAATGATACGCGGATAAAATTGTTTAAAGAAAAAGAAAACCCTGATGGTACAACATCAACAGTTGGAGGTGTAACTGAAAACCACAAAAGAATAACAATGAATACACCTAAAGACACAAAAAGAAATAAAATACACGAAATATTTCACACACTATTTTTTGATAATGATGATGCAAAAAAAGGTATCGGTTCTTATTCAAGAAACGATATGCCAAATCAAGCAGATATAAACACGCTCATTAATAATGGACAGTTAAAAAAAGTAGAAAAAAAAGAAGATGAAAAGAAAAACTAATATAACCGTACTGTTTTTATTGTTTATTACAATTGAAGTTTTTAGCCAAAATTTAAAAATAGAGAAAGATACATTCTATTTTCTAACAATAGTCGGTTCTTTACCTAATGGCAGACCTATGACAAATATTGCATTATTAAAGTCTTTAAATGATTTGGCTTTATCTAACAAGGAAAATCAAGATAAATTTATATGTGATTTTTACAAAAAAGGCATAGTGTCCGAAGACCCAAGCATTGGCTTTAATAATGTAGTAATTTTTAATAAGGATAGTGCTGAACAATGGCTAGCCGATATTAATATTGGCTTGACAAAAATAAATAAAGGCGAGAAAAAAGTCAATATCTTTTTTAGAAATAAGCAAAATGTTACAGTTTATATAAGTAAGATAGTAGCACTTTATTGGCATTTACCTATTTCAGAAAAATCTGTTGTCAATCATTCTATTCCTGTACAATGCTATAATAAGGATTATTATCTAACTCTTAAAAAAGTAGTTAAATGTTTGAAAATAAAAAGAACAGAAATCAAGAATATCGAAAAAAACTAATTGCTATATTTTTAATTAGCTTATTTTCTACATCTTTACTTGCTCAATCGGTAGAATATTCAAAAGCATTGAATGAATTATCGCAAATTATTCAAGGAGATTGTAAAAATAAATCGTTTAAAAAAGCTGTTTGGACAGTTGAAAATACCTACAATGAGAATTTAAAAATTTCGGAATTCAATATAGCAATTGACTTACTCAAAGATTTGGTCGCTTTTAATCAAACGACTAAGAACCTACAATACGAAGGAAAAGACCGAGAATTAATTGAAAAATATGCAGCTATATACACTACAATTACTGATACTACTACTATAAAATATAACAATGAGACTTTCATAAATATGCCATTCCGTTACGATTTTGAAGATGTTTTTGGAGAGAAGAAATGGCAAAATATGTTTGTAACCAAACTTTTAGAGGTAAGGAAGGGGAATTGTCATTCATTACCATATATCTATAAAATTTTATGCGATGAATTAGATGTCGCTTGTCATTTGGCACTTGCACCTAATCATATTTACATCAAACATCAAAGTAAAAAAGTTGGTTGGTACAATACAGAATTAACGTCTGCATCATTTCCCATAGATGCGTGGCTTATGGCTTCTGGTTATATCACACTTGAATCCATACAAAACGGTATCTATATGGACGCTTTGGACGATAAAAAATGTGTTGCCCTTTGTATTCTTGACCTTGCAAAAGGTTTTGATAAAAAATACTCCGATAATGACGGAACATTTATCATCAAATGTTGCGACTTGACATTACAGCATTTTCCCGATTGTATCAATGCCCTATTATTCAAGGCTGAAACAAAGAAAAGACAGTTTGAACGATTGATGAAGCAAAAAGGAATAAGCAATCCATCAGTTTTAAGGCAACAAAAAGATGGAAAATTACTTTGGGAAGAAATGGCAGGGCTTTATGGCAAAATACATAAATTAGGCTATCGAACTATGCCCGAAAAAATGTATGTAGATTGGCTTGTATCACTTAAAGCGGAAAGAGAAAAATATAGTAACAAGCAAGTAATCGAAATGAATAAGGATTAATTCACACTAAAGAATACTGATAAACTGCCCTGTTTTCTGCACAAATAGGGCAGTTTTTTTATAAAAAGGCAAAAATACTGAGGGGGTAGCCGAATTAAATGTTGAAAAAAAATAATAAAAGAAAGGAGAAAACGTCGCAGAACAAAGCATCTACGTTGCGACATGAAGTTACTATAAGAACTGTGAAACGTTGATTATCAACAAGTTGCACATAGAAAGTCAATGATTTCACCGATTGTACGACCAATCGTTTCCAGCTATGACGTGCATTTTGAGTAATTAATTTGTACGAAGCTCGTAGAAATAAAGCCTCTCCCGAAAGGGATAAGAACCGAGCAGTGAGGCAAGGTCAAAGCTGCTAATCGCAAGGCGGTGGAGGGAAAGGAAGGGATAGCAAGCACAATGTAAGTGAACCATTTTAAGCATCGTTACGGTGGAACAGCGAAAAGCGATTACAACCTTGAAAGAGGCAAAACGCTGTGGACAAAATGTCAAAAGGAGAAGCCACGTAGTTCGTAAGCTCAACGTGCGTCGTTCAATTTCCTTCGGTGTAGTGATGGGTGCTAAGTTATCCAAGGTTCTTAAAGTAGAACATGGCAACCCCAATATGGTCTCCGATAATCATCGGAGTAGAATTATCGTAAGATGAAACAATGCCTTAATGGGTGTAGGAAAATGGAAAAAGCGAAAGGCGATTTGTAATGAATCGCATAGCGATTGAACCTTCAAAGTGTGTGCAAATACTGAGGGGGGTATATTATCGCAAGGTGAAAGCCTGCTAACGTCCGTTAAACGCTCTGTGCGTGAGAATTTGGAGAAGGTTTTTTTTATTTTGTCATTCTGTAAGAATCAAACCAAAGCCAGAAAGTACATGGATACTTCTGTTGTCATACCAGCACTGTACATGGTAACGGGACGTAATGCGTCTGGCGCGGACAAATCGTTGTGGCATTTCATTGACTGGTCGGAAGTCACCCGAACCGTAAAATCCCTTCAAGTTCGTATCGCAAAGGCTGTGGAAAACAAAAAGTGGCGCAAAGTGAAAAGTTTACAATGGCTTGTAAATCATAGCCTTGCCGCCAAACTCTTGTCTGTAAAACGAGTCACTGAAAATGCCAGTAAACGCACGTCAGGTATTGACGGCGTGACTTGGACGAGGGCTGCTGAAAAATCTACTGCTGCTCTGAATTTGCGCTTAAAGGGTTACAAACCCAAAGCGGTTCGTCGTATCTATATCCCTAAACCCAACGGAAAAAAACGTCCACTCGGTATTCCCACAATGCACGACCGTGCCATGCAAGCCCTGCTTTTACTGGGCTTAGACCCTGTGAGTGAATCCACCGCAGACCCAAATTCCTATGGTTTCCGTCCACATCGTAGCTGTGCCGATGCCATTGCAAGGACTTTTGATATGCTTGCAAAGCGAAATAGTCCGCAATGGATTCTTGAAGGCGACATCAAAGGCTGTTTTGATAATATTTCTCATAGTTGGATATTAGAAAATATTCCTCTGCATTACAAGACATTGGAACAATGGCTTGAAGCGGGATATATCGAAAAACAGAAATTGTTTCCCACCACAAGCGGCACACCGCAAGGCTCGATTATTTCGCCAACCCTTGCCAATATGGTTTTAGACGGTTTGGAATATCACATTGACACGGCTTGTCGTATTAAACATTATGGCAAAACGAACCGCCGCATTAATCCACATCATATTCACTTCATCCGTTATGCTGACGATTTTATCGTCACGGGAGATAGCCCAAATTATCTCAATGACAAGGTTTTACCTGCCATCAAAGATTTTTTGAAGCCGCGCGGCTTAGAACTCTCCGACGAGAAAACCCATATCACTCACATCGAACAAGGGTTTGATTTCTTAGGGCAAAATGTCCGTAAATATAAAGGTAAACTGCTCATCAAACCCTCGAAAAAGAACATTCATACGTTCTTGGACAAGGTGCATAAAGTGGTTAAAAACCTAAGTAATGTGCGAACAATTCATCTTATAGAAAAGCTAACACCGATGATTCGAGGGTGGGCTTTGTATCATCACCATATTGTCGCCAAAGAAACTTTTAGTTTCATTGACCACACCATCACGATGATGCTTTGGCGTTGGGCGAAACGCCGTCATGCACACAAAAAGAATAAAATGTGGATTAAAAAACGCTATTTCACTCGAATTAAGGGAAAAGACTGGGTGCTTTTTGACACCGCCGAAGAATCTAATGAAAAAGTTCACCTTTTTCAAGCATCTTCCATCGCCATTAAGAGGCACGTCAAAATTGATAGTAAAGCCAATCCTTACGCCCCCCAGTACGAACCGTATTTCGAGAAAAGAACAGACGAAAAGATGGCTCAAAAGTTCGCAAGAAGACAATTATTAAATTATCTTTACTCCCGACAAAACGGGCGTTGTGCTTACTGTGGTGAATCTATAAACCCTCAAACAGGTTGGGATACCCATCACATTCAACAACGGCATCTGG
>JAYSQG010000275.1:0-32940 GCA_043721685.1 Saprospiraceae bacterium
AGGGTGCGACTCACCACTTCTATAAAGTCCTTCAAAAGTGAATAAACTAAGGCTTGACTTATGACCAATGAGTTTTTCATTGTCATAGACAAATTTGTATTCCAATATCTGTTTCCAAGCATACCCTTTTTTATCGTCAAGTCCTTTGAGCAGTTGCTCTTTGTAGCCATAAGTGACGTAGAGGTATTCTTCTTCCGTGGTTTGGCTAAAAAGAAAGTAAGGCGACAACAACAGGACAATGATGAGTTTGAGTTTCATTTTTTATAAATTTTATTTTTAAAATGATAGATGAAATGGCTGAAAATGGCTATATTTGAAATAAAACGGCAAGTGATAACCTTCCGAAGATTTCAAACTTCGGAAGGCTATCATTTGCTTTAATAGTAAAAAAACATTTCGGGTGAATATGCAGTTTTACCTGCTTGTACTTGACCACCACTACTGCCATTTGTCAACGGAATCCTACCATAGGTGGCATGTAAAACGGTTCCACCCGCATATATCTGATAATTACCAGGATTCAATTCAGTAAAACTAATGGTATTGGAATTAAAAATTTGGGTTTTCAATAATGAACCTGCATCTGAATAAAGCGATGCTTGAATCGTCCAAGTGGACAGTAAATTGTCGGGAATCACCGCACCTGTGGATCTTTGAGCTATTTTTAAATTGACGGATAATCCGCCTGTCGTAGGCGTAGGTGCTGTTTCTTCTTTTTTGCAGCTTGTTAACAGTAGGATGGATAATAATGCCACGCTTGTAAGAATTTTTGATACGTTTTTCATAATAACTAAGATTTTAATTGTTAAAAAAATTGATTGTTGATTACTGATTTTAAACTGTTTTGCTTCTTAGTTCAAGCCACAGAAAAAAGTACCCAAGCGTTTTTGTTTTTTTTGAAAAAAGGATAAAAAAAATTGGATAGCCTTGCCAAAGGCTGTCCAGTTTTTGTAAGCGTATAATTCTCCAGATGTTTAATCCATTGATTTTCAATATCTATTTTTACCACTAATCCCAATGGAGAGCGGTTTTGTCATTCTGAAACATGAGACATCCCTAATTTTCCAACAAATAAAATTTAAAATTAATTAAGGCAATTTTAGTTAGAATGCATCCCTTTCTATTCAATTCGCCCAATTCCGAAGGAATTAAACATGAATAGAATCATTTTAGCGGGTATTCTTTAGCACCTCTAACGCCGAAGGCGTTGAACATGATAGTTCATGTTCAACGCCTTCGGCGTTTTTTATTTAAAATTGTTTTTGTTCTTGTTTTCTATTCATGTTTAATTCCTTCGGAATTGAGCAGAATAGCACATTATTTTATTTGTTAGAAAATTCGGGATGATTCATGTTTCAAAATGACAAAACCGCTCTCCATTGGGGCGATGCTAAATAATAAAGTCCTTTGACAACCGAATCAGTTATAATTTCTATTTCTTAATGTTGCTATAAAAAATTTTCAAATTTCTTCACATCGCTTGGGTACTTTTTTCATTGACTTGAACTAAGAGATTATTAACAATCATTCAATCATCTTTTAAATTTTAAAACAATGAAAAAGTCCATCTTTTCTATCATCACAATTTGCGCTTTATGCGTTTTAGTTTTGACTTCTTGTCAAAAAGAGGAAAACCTCCAAAACGCTCATTCACAAGTCTCTATGGGTAAAAGCCAATATCCAGAGGCTATTGCAGCAGAAGATTTGCCTTCGCCAGCGACAGCCCCTTACATTGAACCCGCATCATTCACTAACGATCACGGTACTGAACAAACAGGCTGGTTAGATGGTCAAGAGATTCGATTTCGCTCTGCTAATGATAGTTTAGCAATTATTAGTGGCGATATTTTAGTTCATAAATCGGCAATAAAAACTGATAAAAACGCAATTGAAACACGCGCAGCCACTTATCAATACGGTCGCTCTTGGACGAACAAGATTGTTTATTACCAAATTGATGCACAGTTTCCTTCGGTTTTACGCAATTCATTTTTGACAGCCTGTAATGAATGGAATCGTTTGACTGGTATTCGTTTTGTGCAACGTACGAGCACGGCTCAGGTGAATTATATATACGTTTTCAAAGGTAATGGGGATTATTCCATGTTAGGCATGATTGGCGGAAAACAAAATTTATCACTCAATGATACAAATCAAGGTGTCGCCATTCATGAATTAGGTCATGCTTTGGGTATGGTGCATGAGCATCAGCGGAGTGACCGCGATGTGGCACTGCTTGTCAATCCTGCTGCCGACCCAAGCAACGTTATCAATAGATTCCAATCCTACAACTATGGTGCTTTTGATTGGAGTTCCATCATGCTTTATCGTTCAAAGCCACTTGGCAATGGTACTTATGATATGGTACGGCGCAGTGACCGCCGAGCATTTCCGAATACGATTGAAAGTGCCCGTGCTGTGGGTCGTTATGCTTTACCAAGTGTCAGCGATGTCAACTTAATGCGTTCAATTTATCGTTAGATTGAAAAGCCCATATAATGTTAATGTTTGAAAAAAGACCGAGAGAAACGTCTTGTTCTTTCGGTCTTTCTTTATGTTTGAACAATCATTACAAAAAAATTCATTTTCTTTTAACCAAATACCTTTTGACAATGAAAAACGCCTACATGCTTTCCTTATTTCTCTCTTTCTTTACAGCATATTCTTTTCCTACTTTTGCTCAAACCGTAGCACAAGACACGCTGTTTGCTCAAATGTACCACAAATTGTACAATTTGAACAGCAACGGACAATATGAAGAAGTCATTACTGAGGGGGAGGCTTTTTTAGCGAATTTACAAGCCCCAGATTCATCGTTATTGTCTTACGGGAATGTTTTGAATGTTATTGGCACCGGACATTATAATTATGGCACAGGCGACAAAGCCTTTTGGTACACCGAAAGAGCATTGGCTATTTTTACTAAATTGAACCATATCCGTATGGCAGATGCTTATGACCGATTAGGCGAATGTCATTATTGGTACACACAGGATTATGATAAAGCGATTGAAAATTGCCAAAAGGCATTGGTTATTCATGAGCAACAGTCAAAAGGATGTACACCTCAAAAAGGCAATGTTTACGCCAATATAGGCATGATTTATATGGCTAAATTGAATAATAGTGAGGCATTAGCAAACTATAAAAAAGCATTGGACTGTCAGAATGACGATGCAGATTTAGGAAGACTTAATACTTCGGTCGGCGATTTTTATCTAAGACAGAGCCTATACAGCCAAGCCTTAAATTATTTCTCAAAAGCAGAAATCTATTTTAAAAAGTTTTATAAAGAGAATAAGAATCATCCAAATATTGCTTCCGCTTATGCGAATAAAGCCATTTGCTATCAAAATATGGGGGCTTATGCAAAAGCCATTATTCATTTTACAAAAGCCAAACAGATTTTTGACGAAAAATTAGGAGTCAATCACCCCAGTGTTTTGAAAATACAGGCTTTCATAGGTTTTTGTTATGTGAGTCAAGGTCAATACGATGAAGCCGTACCTATTTTTAAGTTTCTTATTATGCAAAATCTTGATAGTCAGCAGGGTTTGAAAGCCAATATTTTTGATAAATTAGGGTTTTGCTATGCTATGAAAAAGCAAAAAGATTCATTTAATACAATAATGCCTCAGTTGATTGCTCACACTGAAGCCAGTACGTTTACAAGTCTATTAGACAAAGCCATAGTGTATCGCAATATCGGCGTGAATTATAGATTAGCTAAAAACTATAGGCAAGCGGCGGTATTCTATCAAAAGGCACTTAAACTCATAGACAGTATTGACTATAAAGATGAAAAAATGATAAACCTAATACATCTGGAGTTAGGGAATAATGCTTTTGATGAAGGTAAAACGGATGAATCAATCGAATACTATGAAAAAGTATTAAACAACCGCAGCGATAAAGAAGACAAAAAATCCATAGAATATTACTATACCATTTATGGACTGTCATTGGCTTATTATCAGAAATTTCAAACAACTTCCGAGAAAACATTTTTGAATAAAGCCATTGAATTGATGGAGGCTTCGGTTAATATCGTTTTAGACCTCCGTAATGATTATATCAATCAAGCGGATAAGCAATTTATAAATGATGATGCAACGGCTGTTTTTGATAAATTAAATGAAATGCTTTTGCGGAAAAATGCCTTAGAACCCGATTCGAATCTCTTGAAAAAATGCTTTATTTTATCCGAGCAAAGTAAAAGTATGCGTTTGTTAGAAGCCATAAAAGGTATTGAAATCGGTGAAAATTCTATAATTGTGGAGGCTATAAGAGCCACTAAACAAACGATTAATAATTTAGAAAATCAAATTTATTTAGGACTCAAAAATACGCCTAACAGCCTATTAGACTTTTGGAAATCGGAGCTTTTTGAAGCCAATCAAGAACAAGAACGCTTGGTAAATGTCTTGAAAACAACAGCAGAACAAAATTTTAAGAATTTATATCAACCCCAGATACTCGCACTTGTAGAAGTACAACAGATTCTTACTAAAGACCAAACCCTTTTAGAATACTTCGTTGGCGACAGCACCCTTTTTATTTTCACGGTCAATAAAGACAATTACAATGTCTTGGAAGTGAAAAAGGATTTTGCATTGGATTCGCTTGTGGAAGCGATGCGGACAGGTATCTACAACACCCAATATTTGGAACAACCAGATAGCCTTGTTAAGTTTACCACACGTTATATAGATGCTGCGAAGACATTGTATGATAAATTAATTGCGCCAGTGAAGACTTTACTGAGGGGGTCGGTTGTGATTGTGCCAGATGGTGCTTTGGGTTATATCCCTTTTGATGCTTTGTTGAAGGAAAAACCCAAAGAACTGCTGGATGCAGAAGATTATAAATACTTGTTGAAAGACCATAAAATCAGTTATTGCTATTCCGCCACCATCTTAAAAGATATGGTGAACAAAAAACACCGCCAAGAACCGACACAACCGTTTTTGGCAATGGCACCGTATTTTAAAGGCGATACGGCAACTATCAAGCTATATTCATCGGATTTGATAGCCAGCATCAATGATTTGCACCCGTCAGGACTACGCAACGGATTAGATTCATTGCCTTACACAGGCGAAGAAGTCACTCGTTTGCAACGCATCATGGGCGGCGAAGCCATCATTGGCAAAGGTGCCACAGAAGATGTTTTTACTAAAAAAGCAGGTGCTGCCCGCATCATTCATCTTTCTACACATGGTAAAATGGATGATAAAGTAGGTGATTATTCCTATTTAGCCTTCACGGAACAAGCCGACAGCATCGAAAATGAATGGCTTTACACCCGAGAACTCTACAATTTGTCGCTCAATGCCGATATGGTGGTATTAAGTGCTTGTGAAACAGGTATCGGTAAATTGCAACGGGGCGAAGGCATCATCAGTCTTGCTCGTGCCTTTGCTTATGCGGGTGCAAAAAGCATTGTCACAACGCTTTGGCAAGTGAAAGATAAAAGCACAAAAGACATTATGATTCTGTTTTACCAAAATCTCAAAAAAGGCAAAGCAAAAGATGATGCCTTGCATCAAGCCAAATTGGACTATATCAAAAACCAAAATGGTGAATTGGCATTGCCTTACTATTGGTCGGGTATTATTCCGATTGGTGATATGCGCCCGATTGGGAAACGGTAGTAAACAAACCTTTCTTTCAGTGGACAAAACGGTTTATCGAGACATTCGGTAAGCCGTTTTTTTTATTTTCATTTTTTTGAAAGTGTTTGGGTACTTTTTTTAGTGGATTGAACTAATGAAATGTAAGCAACCAATAAGTAATTTATTCACTTTTTAAAATATAAAGATTATGAAAAAATCAAAATTATTCAAACAGTTTTTTGCTTTAAGAATACATGGAAGCAATTTATTAAGTCCGGGAGCTGAACAATGGATGTTCATCGCAAGAATTTTAGTATTTCTAATAGCTACCGTAGAAGCCATGTCATGGGGTTACATGGGTGGGTTATTAGGGTCAGGTAATTCTAAGTACGTCATGGGCTTACTTACAGGAACTATTATCTTTTTAGTTGTATGGATGGTAGATATCACACTGATGTCATTGGATAGACACAAACGTTACTATTACAAAAAAATATATGAATTAGGAAAGAAGGATGATGAGGCGAAAGATGACTTTTTGTTCAAACTCTTAAATCTAATAAAAGAGAATGGTGTTCAAATCGGTATAGGCTTTCGCATTGGTATGGTGGCAATTTCAATGATAGTCACGGCTCCTTTTCTTAACCAACTTGTGTTTCAGAACGATATCAATAAGGCAATCAATAGAGAAAAAGAAAAAATAATTGCTAATAAAAGAGATAGTATTAGCCAATATTATACTTCTCGAAATAAAGATATTCAAACACAGATAAATACCTTAGAGAGTGCTAAGACCTTAGAAGCTGCTGGTAAAGGTCCATCTGGTATTAGAGGAATAGGAGCAACTGTTATAACAATGGAAAATCAGATAAAGAGTAAATGGGATGAGATTGGAAGTAACCAATTAATCTGCCAAAATACACTATTGGATTATGACAATTTAGTTAGAATGCGCGATTTTGAGATACTTGGCAATCGTTATAATGTACAGTTACCAGAAAATTCAACAAAAGTAAGAAGTGAAGTTATAAAACCTATTTTGGAATCAGATGAGGGCAAAAGAACAAATATTGCTATCGAATCATTCTTGGGCTTTCTATTCTTTGCATTGCTTTTACTTAAATTTTTTGAACCAGACAGTGTTAAAATTTATCTCAGCGAAGCCTTACAACAGGCATATATACCTTACACAAATGGTGTTTATGATAGCTTTGTAAACCCACAAGAGAGATCAAATGGGCGTTCTCCTATGCAGCCTTTCGCATTCCAAGAATTTATGGTGAATATTTATCCAAAAATACTCAGAGAAAATAGAGAGCGTTTCAATAACGATAATGAGTGTTTAAAAATTGACCGACTTGAAAAGCAAATTGAAGCACTTTCTGATAAAAAAGAGCAAATTAAAAAAAATATCCAAGAAGAATTGGCAGTCATAGAATCTTCAATCAAAGATTCAGAGAATCTGATAAAGGAAAAAGAGTCTAAAATAATGTATATTAAAAATGACATTAATCAACTGAAAATCAATCTTCGAAAGAATGAAGAAATGAGTGATAATTTAATTAGTATGTCAAATAATGGCTATGGTGAAGATGTTGATGTCAAAACACTGGTTAAGTTGGATATTGCTAAAGTTAAGGCTGACAGAAATAAGATTTTAGGGCAGATTGCTACAAAAGAAAGCGAAGTATTAGTATATCAAAAAGAAATGAATGACTTAATGAATTCAAAAGTACAAAATTCGGATAGCTTTAAGGATAGAGAAGGACTTTTGCATGAATATGATGAACACATTGAAGCTTTACACAAAAAAGTCTTAAACCTGTTCACTTGATAAGGATGATTTTTCCTATTTTTATATCCACTGAATATGGATAACAAATGAGAGGCTGTATCAAAAGACGAAGATACTGTCTCTCATTTTACAAATTCCCACGCCTCGCTTGCTCTCTTTCAATCGCTTCAAACAAAGCCTTAAAATTGCCTTTTCCAAAGGAAGTAGCACCTTTTCGTTGAATAATCTCAAAAAACAAGGTCGGACGGTCTTCCACAGGCTTTGTAAAAATCTGCAAAAGATAGCCTTCTTCGTCTCTGTCCACCAAAATATTGAGGCCGCGAAGCCGTTGCAAATCCTCATCAATGTGACCAACACGGTCTAATAAATCATCATAATACGTATCGGGCACTTCTAAAAATTCGACCCCACGCTGCCGCAATTCACTAACCGTTTGAATAATATCATTTGTCGCCACAGCGATGTGCTGAACGCCTGCACCATTGTAAAAATCGAGGTATTCCTCAATTTGTGATTTCTTTTTACCTTTTGCGGGTTCATTGATAGGGAATTTGACGAAACCATTGCCATTTGATACCACTTTTGACATCAAAGCGGAGTATTCTGTCGAAATATCTGCGTCATCAAACGTGATGAGCAACTTGAAACCCAGGGCATCTTCATAAAATTTTACCCATTTATTCATCTCGCCCAAAGGCACATTGCCGACGCAATGGTCAATATATTGTAACCCCACATCACTCTTGAAAGTACGGCTTTGACGGGCTTCATAACCGGGCAAAAAGATGCCTTTATAGTCTTTTCGTTCAACAAAAGTATGAATCGTATCGCCATAAGTTTCGATAGATGCTACGATGACCGAACCATTTGCATCCCTCAGTATTTCAGGCTCTAAAACTGGTTTTGCACCTCGTTCTACGGTTTCATAAAACGATTTTGTCGCATCGTCAACCCATAAAGCCAATACTTTTACGCCGTCGCCGTGCTTTTGAACGTGTTTTGAAATGGCGGAATTGGCTTGCAATGAAGCGGTCAAAACTAAGCGAATTTTGCCCTGTTTCAAGACATAAGACGCTCGGTCACGCACCCCAGTTTCAGGACCCGCATAAGCGATGATCTCAAAACCAAAGACGCTTTCGTAAAAATGAGCCGCTTGCTTGGCGTTGCCTACATAAAATTCGATGTAATCCGTACCATTCAACGGCAAAATATCCGTTGTTTTTTTGGATTGTATAGCCGGTTGTTTTTCAAGTAATTCTACCATTTTTAGTAATTTTTTCGCAAATTTCGACATTTAAAAACGTAATGTCCAATACTTATTTTGTATCATTGTGATAGATAAAACCTATTAGAAATGGAATTGCGACACCTCCGCTATTTTGTAGAAATTGCCGAACAAGGGCATTATGGCAAAGCTGCCAAAAACCTATACGTATCACAACCGACGTTGAGCCAACAAATTCAGTCATTGGAAAATGAGATTGGTGTAGAGTTGTTTTTAAGGTCAAAACGACAGATTGCTCGAAAAGTTGAATTGACGGAAGCAGGGGCGGAGTTCCTACGGGAAGCGAAAAAAATATTGGATTTAAGCCAAAAAGCGATTGAACAAGCCCGAAAAACAGGTTTGCACAAGCAGGTTTTGCGATTCGGTGCTTATAAGCTCGCTTTGCGAGAAAGGATTGTTGAAACTATTAAATTGCTAACCATTCACTTTCCAGATGTGGACATAAAATTGGTAGAATTGCCAACTTCTGCCGATATTCAAACGGCTTTGATGGATGAAACGATTGATTTAGGTTTGATTGTGCCGCCTGTAAAACACAACGATTTGTCTTCAAAAATGATAAAAAAAGGGCATTTATGCGTCATTTTACCTCAGAATCATTTTTTGGCAAATGTTGATGTTGTGCCTTTAATTGCCTTGAAAGAAGAAAAATGGGTGGAACTCAATGCCCACATTCATCCCTTTTTTGACGAAATAGAACACGCTTGTCGTCAGGCGGGTTTTAGTCGTAAAAATCATATTGTACAAGAAGTTTCGTCGCTTGAATTGCTCGCAAGTTTGGTGAATGTGGGCATCGGCATCTCCTTCGTTTCCTCGCTTTATGACCTTAGTAGAGAGACGAATATTGTTGTAAAACCCATCATTCAATTTGAAAATGACCCCCTCAGTATAATTGAGATAAATAATGCTTTGGCGTATAAAACAGGAAAAAATACGCCTTTGATACAGGCTTTGATTGGGTTTTTGCAAAATTAAATTGCCATATTTTCCCTGAATAACTTAGGTGAAACACCCATTTGTTTCTTGAAAAGCCTTGAAAAATAAGCAGGATCGGTGAAATTGAGCCGATACGCAATTTCCGAAACGGTGAAATCAGTGTGTTTCAAATACTTTTCTGCTTCAATAATCAAATATTCATGTGCGACTTGTAAAGCCGTTTTTTGAGCAACAATTTGGCACACACGATTGAGGTGTACAGGCGTAATGTTCAACTCTCGAGCATAGTCTTGAATCGGTTTTTGCGGTGAAAGAGACTGCTTGATGCTTTGCTGAAAGGCTTGATAATACTTGGCGTTGCGGTTGTCAGGCGTAGTCGTTCTATCGGATTTTTCAAGCGATAAACGAAAGATTTCAGTCAATAATAGGCTGAAATAGCATTGTAAAGCCAGTTTTTTTTCTGGAAACTCCTCACGTAATTCATCATAAAGCCGATGCACGATGCGCCCGATTATTTGAAAACGGCGATGTTCAGATACCCCCCTCAGTATGCGCGTCCTATTCAATTCCAAAATAACATTTGGAGATGCTTGAAAGAGCGTTTCGATAAATGACTGCGATAAAGTCAGCACTTTCCCTTTTATATCTTCACTGAATTCAAAACCATGCGGCGTATTTTCTGGAATTGAAATAACACAGGGTTCATCAAAAAATAAGGTTTTGCCATCCATAAGGAACTGGACTTTGCCCGATTCTATCAAAAAAACTTGGAATAAATGGGCGTGTTGATGCGGCTCGATAACCCAATCGTGTTTTTGACTGCGAAAGGCTATGGTTTCACAGTGCATAAAATCGGGGAGGAGGAAGTTATTGTCTTCGCCGTATAGACCGTATTGGGTTGTTTTTGCCATTTTGAATACAAAATAAATAAAGAAATGCTTATTTTTACTCACCTCATTCCTTGTTTGTCATTTAAAAAGAAATTATTTAAAAAATCATAAACAATCGCAATGGAAACTCAGCAGAGCAAAGTATTTAATTTGAAACAGTGCTCACAAAACTTGTGGGTAGAGTTATGTATGTTAGGTGAAATACTATTTTCCTTTTTTGGTAGTTTTATCGCCCTTTTCCTTTTTGCTAATTTCATAATTGCATCACCAAAATCAGCCTTTACGCTTTTTATAGCCTTATTGCCATTTTGGGTATATTTTATCTTTCGTATGCTAACAAGGATCGAAAAAAAGTATTACGCGGATGTTGAAGCGAGTGTTAAACAACAACAACTTATCCTTAACACCATCAAGAAAGGCTATCGAACCGACATGTTCGATGAAGCTGTTTTCCCATGGGAAAAACTTGTTTCGTATAAAATGGTTCAAGTAAGAAGCAATCACACTTTAACTTTAGTGTGGTCAAATGGGAAGAAGCTATATTTTACAGCTGGTGAAAGTAGGTTGTTTTTCAATTATTTAAAGACAAATTTCAAAGCTAAACAAACCGAAGTTTGGTTTGGGTAGTGCCAATACATAAGCAAAATCAACATGAAATACTGTTTGATTTTAGTTTGGGTACAAAGAAATACTTTTCCTCTCTCCTTATTTTTTAGATTTTAGTTCTAAATATCCAAACAATAAATACAAAAATGTTTATTTTGTCCAAATAAATAACAAATAAATCCAAAAATATCAAAAAATAATCTGCCTTTTGTTCCGCTACCTTTGCAGTATCCAAAAGATAAATAAAATCAAAAAGCAATTATTGAAATTTTAATTCGGTAAAAAGCATTGTTTCGGAACAATGTATTTTACTAAAAAACGCAATATTGAAATTAACACCTCGTCATGGAAAAAACAGCCGGTTGTCCTTATCATTCTAAGTTAAATAAAGAGTTCAAGCCTTTTGACTTGACCAACCCTTTTCCTTTTTATAAAAAAGCAAGAACTGAAGAGCCCATTTTTTATAATGAAGAATTGGATTATTGGGTTGTTACACAATATGCAGATATCAAAGAAATCTTTGGTAACTGGCAGGTGTTTCGGTCAGACAATGCACAGCAGCCCTTAAAACCCATTTTGCCAAAGGCTAAGGCGTTACTAGAAGCGTCAGGTATGGTCGGCATGTCGGGTTTGTCGGGACGTATTCCGCCTGACCACACACGTATTCGACGGGTTGTGAGTATGGCTTTTAACTTGGGTCGCATCCGAAAATTAGAGCCACGCATTCGTGCTTTGGCAATAGAAATGATTGAAAAAATCAGACACAATGGCGAAGCTGAACTCATTCGTGAATTAGCATATGACTTGCCCGCCTTCGTTATTTTCATGCTTTTGGGCGTGCCCAATGAAGATGTTCAACAGGTCAAAAGTTGGGCTGAAAGCCGTTTGTTACTCACTTGGGGCGACCTTTCAGAGGACGAACAGGTCGTTCATGCTGAAAATATGGTGCGTTATTGGGATTATTGTCAAGCCATGATTACAAAACGTAAAACCGAACCGAGCGATGATTTGCCCTTTGATTTGGTCGCTTTGCAAGAGGAAGGTTACGATATTTCGGATAAAGAAATTGCAGGTATTTGCTATTCCATGCTCTTTGCTGGGCATGAAACGACGACTTCTTTATTGGGCAATGGTATTCGTGAATTGTTGACTTTTAGGGACAGTTGGGAGGCTATTTGCCAAAATCCTGCTTTGATTCCCAATACAGTTGAAGAAATACTCCGATACAGTCCTTCAATTCTCACATGGCGGAGACGTTCGATTGAGGAAGCTGTTGTGGGCGGTGTGACTTTGCCGAAAGGTGCAGATATTTTACTCGTCATGGGTTCGGGCAACCGCGACGAAGCCCAATTTACTGAGGGGGAGACTTTTGACATCGAGCGTAAAAATGCAGGTCAGCATCTTTCAATGGGCAGTGGTATTCATTTTTGTCTGGGTGCGCCGTTGGCGAAATTGGAAGCAAAAGTTGTTTTAGAAGAACTGACAACGCGTATGCCCAATTTGAAATTGAAGCCCAAACAAACCTATGAATTTGCATACAACACTTCGTTCCGCGCACCGGTGGCTTTGCATGTAGAGTGGTGATTCTACTTTGTCATCCTTTCACTACGTTTGGAATGACAAAAATGAGTAAAAGCAATAAAAATACTGAGAGGCCAAAATCCGCTCATTTAACAACATTTACAAACATGGTATCCGAAAAATTCTCTCTCTTCTTCAAGGAAGCGACATCAGAAGACTATATTTTGCTGGGCGGTAAAGGCTCAAGTTTGGCCAGCATGACTGCTGCAGGTTTGCCCGTGCCGATTGGTTTTTGCGTGACAACTCATGCTTATGAAGCCATGCTTTTGTCATCAGAATATGCACAGCAAATCTTTTCACGTATAGAAAACATTGATTTTCACGATATTAAAACGCTCGATGCGGCTTCGGCAGACATCAGAAGCTGGATTTTGTCCCACGAAATACCCCCCTCAGTATCGGCGGCTATTTCAAAGTCTTATGCTGAATTGTGCGCACTATGTGGCGCAAACGACGACTTACCCGTAGCTGTGCGCTCATCTGCAACGGCAGAAGATTTGCCCGATGCGAGTTTTGCAGGGCAACAAGACACGTATTTATGGGTCGTTGGCGAAGCCGCTGTTTTAGAAAATGTCCGCAAATGTTGGGCGAGCCTTTTCACATCGAGAGCCATTTCCTATCGCCGCGACCAAAATATCAAGGAAGACGAAGTGTTGATGTGCGTTGTCGTCCAAAAAATGGTCAATGCCCGTACTGCAGGCGTGGCGATGACAATGAATCCGATTAATGGTGACCGTTCTAAAATCGTCATTGATGCATCGTGGGGACTTGGTGAGGCGGTTGTTTCAGGTGAAGTAACGCCCGACAATTTTTTGATAGACAAAGTGATTTTGCATATTTTGAAATCAGATATCCAAAATAAGCACATCGAACACGTTGCAGACAAAGAAAATCGCTGCGTAATGATTCGTGAAATAACCGATGAACGGGCGACGCAACCGAGTTTGACTGAAGAAGAAGTGAAAGAGATTTGCCGAATGGCAAAACAAATTGAAAAGCATTATGGCTGTCCACAAGATATTGAATGGGCTTTGGACGCTGATTTGCCAGAAGGACAGAATTTTACTTTGTTGCAAAGCCGACCAGAAACGGTTTGGTCGCAAAAGAAAAAGCCCACAACAACTGCAACGACGGTACCTGCTTTCACATTCGGTATGGAAGGTTTAGTCAATTCGCTGATGAACCCGATAGCCTCAAAAAAGTAGCTCTGAAATCGATTATTTCTCAACAATAATATCTCTTTTATCTAACTATTGTAAATAACCAAGTCATGTCTCAAACCCGTTTTTCAAGCCCTTATGAGCATCACGCACCCGCGGGAGCCGAAGGATGGAAGGAGTTATATCCTTATTTTCTCGTTTTTCAAGACAATTTGAAAGAAAGCGAAGAGGCGAAGTTCTTCTTTTGCGATTCGCAACATTGGCCCAATGTCTTTAAGCCGTTTGACGCAATGACCGTCGAGTTTGCCGTCAAATGCCTCGGGCAATACAACACCCGACATTACCTCATTCCGCCTGCAAATGGTATTGATTTTAAAATCCACAACGGCTACGTCTATATGAGCCCTGTCGGCGTTGCGCCCGAATTGATTGGACCACGTGTGCCGCAATTCATGGAACGTGCTGGACATTACTTCATGAATTGGCAATCATTGATTGAAAACTGGCACGTCAAAGTGAAAGCGACAATTGACGAAATGGAAGCTGTTACTTTTAAGCCACTCCCAGAAGTCGTTGATATTGAGGACGTTAAAAGCGGAAAAGGTCTCGACCCGACGTTTGACCTCATCAATAATTATAACAAAATGATAGAGTTGTGCTACAAAACATGGCAATATCACTTTGAGTTTTTGAACCTCGGCTACGCAGCATATCTCGATTTCTTTGGTTTTTGCAAAGAAACTTTCCCAGGTATTCCCGATTTGTCTATCGCTAAAATGGTTCAAGGCGTGGAAGTGGATTTGTTCCGTCCCGATGAAGAATTGCAGAAATTGGCACATCTCGCCGTCAAGTTAAACGTGGATGAAACGATTGTTAAGAACGATATAACGCCTGCTTTAGAAATATTGGGCAATACACCTGACGGTCAAAAATGGCTGGCAACTTGGGAAGCCGCTAAAAATCCATGGTTTAATTTCACCTCAGGCAACGGCTTCTACTCGACGGATAAATATTGGATTGAACACCTCAACATTCCTTTTGGCTACATCAAAGACTATATCGTCCGCATCAAAAAAGGCGAAACGATTGAACGTCCGACAGCTGCAATTGCCGAAGAACGTGAGCGTATCACCGCAGAATATCGCGATTCCCTCGATTCTGAAGAAGCAAAAGGTGCTTTTGATGGCAAATTAGGCTTGGCACGTGTCGTTTTCCCTTATGTTGAAAACCATAATTTCTATATCGAACATTGGTCTATGTGTGTCTTTTGGCGCAAAATGCGCGAATTGAGCAATATGCTCAAAGACGCGGGCTTTTGGGCAGAAGAAGGGGATATGTTCTACTTCCGCCGTGAAGAAATTCACCAAATTTTGTTCGATTATTCAAACTCATGGGCTGTTGGCGTGCCGTCAATTGGTCCGAGTTATTTGCCAACTGAAATTGCGAGGCGTAAGAAAATCATTGACGCTTTGCAATCTCAACCGCCAAAACCGGCTTTCAACGAACCGCCTGCAGTAGTGACCGAACCTTTCACGATTATGTTGTGGGGTATCACAACCGAAAGCGTACAAGGTTGGCTCGGGGGCAGCGACGACAGCGGCAAGTTGAAAGGCATGGCAGCGTCGCCTGGTCTCGTAGAAGGTTTGGCGCGTGTCATCACATCAGCCGACGACCTCGACCAAATTCAGCAAGGCGAAATCCTTGTAACAAGAGTAACAGCACCAAGTTGGGCACCTATTTTTGGCAAAATCAAAGCCACTGTAACTGATATTGGCGGCATGATGTCGCACGCAGCCATTGTTTGTCGGGAGTATGGTTTACCTGCGGTCACAGGCACGGGTTCTGCGTCAACGGCTATCAAAACGGGTCAAATGATTCGTGTAAATGGCTCGACGGGGGAGGTGACGATATTGTCTTAATTAAACACATAGCCACAGAGGACACATAGTTTTTTTATTTTGAGAGTTTAATTGATAATCAATTAGTTACTTAAAAAAAACAAAAACTATGTGTCCTATGTGCCTATGTGTTCACAAATATTAAATTGTGAACGCTTACGAAAAAATATTCAAAGCCGCAGAAAAGTACATGCGTGTCCGCAAAAACGACGTGCATATTCCTTTATCCTACGATTATGCCATGCGGTTGCTCAAATACTATCCCGATGTGGACGCAGATGTCGTGGCGGCAGCCATAATCCTACACGATATTGGTTGGTATTCGATTGATGAAGATGAGATTTTCACAAAAGGTTTTCAAAGCGAAAACTTTTTGCAAAGCGATGTCCGCTATCTTCATGAGTCCGAAGGCGTACGTTTGTGCGTGGATGTACTGAGGGGGTGCGGTTACGACGATGGGTTTATCGAAAAAATTCAAACCATCATTGACGGACACGATACACGGCTTTTTGCCAAATCGAGAGAAGATGAAATCGTCCGCGATGCCGATAAGCTTTGGCGTTTTCATGTTGTCGGAGTCAGCGTGGCGGCAGATTGGTTCAAACAGACACCTTGTCAATATGCGGATAGATTGGAAAAACAAGTGATACAACAATTGCATCTGGCGGAGTCGGTGGATATGGCAAAAGCGGATTTGGTCGCAACACGAAAACTGTTGCTGTGTCCTGTTCTTTAATTTTATAAATTTTATAGGGCGATACCCTATTCTAACAAATATCTCCCTTTCAGGGCTTTTTATCTAAAAACGGACTAAACAGCCCTGAAAGGGCGATATATGTGAGCATAGGGCGTAACCCTATGGGAAAAACCCAAACGTTTTATGAATCATTTTATCAACGGCAAAAAACATAAACCCAATAGCGGTCAATACGCCAATGTCCTAAATCCATGCACGGGCACCGTCGTTGGTTCATTCGCGCTTGCCAATGAAAAAGATGTTGAGGTGGCGATAGTAGCCGCTCACGAGGCTTTTTGTTTATGGAAAAAACGTCCGATGGCTGAACGCGTCCGTTTGCAGCACAAAGCCGCTGATTTGATGCGTCAATATGCCACTGAACTTGCCGAAACGCTCCGTTCAGAACTCGGAAGACCTCTTGCGGGCTGCTTAACGGAAATCATGCGCAGCGCAGAACTGCTCGATTATTATGCCGAAGAAGCTTTGCGGATGAAGGGTGAAATGCCGTTGAACAACGTCGAAGGTGAAAAAGTCTTCGTCGTCCGCGAACCTGTTGGCGTGGTCGCAGCGATAACGCCGTTCAATTATCCGATAACTTTATTGACCTTCAAAATTGGCGCAGCACTCGTTATGGGCTGCACGGTGGTCGCAAAACCATCAGAAGATACGCCGCTTTCGACGCTGCGTTTGGCAGAAATTTTCCACGAAGCAGGTTTTCCCGAAGGGGCTTTTAATGTCATAACGGGTTTTGGTGCAGATATGGGCACCGCCCTCATTACGCATGATTTGGTAGCCAAAATTGCTTTCACAGGCGGCACAGCAACAGGCAAACGCATCGCTCAAACGGCTGCAAGTCTCAATAAACGCATCACGCTCGAACTCGGTGGACAGTCGCCCGCCGTTGTCTGCGCTGATGCGAATTTGGACAAAGCGATTCCTGCGCTTGTGCGTCATGCCTTTGCCAATACAGGGCAGTTTTGCTATCGTGTCAATCGCATTTATGTGCAAAAAGACATTTATGACGACTTTTTAAACCGCTTTTGCGCCTTAGTTGATGATTTTAAAATAGGGAATGATGCCCAAAATACCTGCGATTTAGGTCCATTGGTCAATGAAAAGATTTACAAAAACAGCGAAATACAGACGGCTGATGCCTTACAAAAAGGGGCTAAAATACTGAGGGGGGGTAAAAGACTCCTTGGCGGCGGCTACGATACAGGTTGGTATTTTCCACCAACTGTTATCAGCGACACCGACCATTCTATGCTCATAATGAAAGAAGAAACGTTTGGACCTGTCGTCGGCATTATGCCTTTTGATGAAAATAGCGATGCTTTGACGCTTGCAAACGACACGGTATATGGTTTGGCAGCATACGTTTTTTCTGAAAATGTCGGTACGGCTTTGCGCTTTGCGGAACAACTCGACGCTGGTTCTGTTTGGGTCAACGATATATTCAGGTCGTACCAAAATGTGCCGTTTGGTGGTATGAAACAGAGTGGTATTGGGCGTGAAAAAGGGCGTTATGGTTTAGAAGCTTATACAGAGTTAAAAACGATTTATCTGAACTATTGAATTGGGTTCAAAACATTTATTTATCAAAATCCAACTATGATACGCGACAAAGACATCGAAATATGGCACGCCGCCAAACCTTTTTTAGACGTGCGTTCCAACGACGAACACACATTGTACTCTTATGCTTTGTTGCAAAAACTGTTGGAAGTTATGCCCGAAGGCAACGCAGACGTTGTGTTACCCGCGATATTATTGCACGACACAGGTTGGAAAATGATTCCTTTGGACAAAATCCTACACGCCTTTGGTCCCAATAACAAGTATCCCGAATTGACCCGACAACATGAATTGGAAGGTGTGGCAATCGCCCAAAATATACTGAGGGGTCTAAATTTTGACCCCGTTTTAATCAAAAAAACAACCGATATCATTGACGGACACGATACCACAAAACACGCTCGGTCAATAGACGATACGCTGTTGAAAGAAGCCGATAAATTGTGGCGATACACACCGCACGGCATCTCGACGATTCAAGGGTGGTTTCAAATACCCATTTCAGAGGTTTTGGATATTTTAGAAAACTTCGTTTTACCTACTTTTTTGACCGATTTTGGTAGAAATATGGGTAAAATCTTTTTAGCAACAGAGCGCACGAACCTCGATTTAAAAGCTCAAATCCAAATGTCGCGTTAGCGACAACATATTTATAACAGACAGATGTTTCGCTACGCCTTTGATTCGTAGAATCAACAACGTTATCGAAAATGAAAGAAGATGAAAACGATATGATAGACAATTCAATACGCAATAAAGTCGTCCTCATCACAGGCGCAGCAGGCGGCCTCGGACGTGCATTTGCCTTAGCGTTCGCAAAATTAGGCGCAAAAGTCGCCGTTGCCGACCTCAATACTGAGGGGGCTATTGAAACTGCAAAAGATTGCGGCAGCGACATTCATTTTGCCGTTACGGTCAATGTCGCCAACGAAAACTCAACAAAACAAGCCGTCGCGCAAGTCATCGGAAAATACGGCAGAATAGACATTCTCATAAATAATGCAGCCATTTATGCCACATTAGAGCGCAAACCTTTCTACGAAATCGAAGAAGCCGAATGGGATAAAGTATTGAATGTCAATCTCAAAGGCACTTGGTTGATGTCAAAAGCTGTAGTCGCCACAATGAAAAAAACGGGTGGCAAAATCATCAATATCTCCTCCGCAACCGTCATGAGCGGCTCGCCAAATTGGTCACATTATGTGGCTTCAAAGGCAGGAGTCATCGGTTTGACACGCACAATGGCAAAGGAATTAGGCGACTTCAATATCAATGTCAATGCCGTTGCGCCAGGTTTTACGCTGACAGATGCAAGTTTGGGTTTAATGCAAAACGCAGCAAATTATGGTGTCGAAAGAGGCGCTATCAAACGCCCCTCATCAGCAGAAGATATAGTCGGAACGGTGGTTTATCTCGCATCGTCCGCATCGGATTTTGTCACAGGACAAACCATCATCGTTGACGGCGGAAAACAATTTTTATAAACGCGACCTTTCCAAAAGTTCCGAACTTTTGGAAAGGTGAATTTAATTTAAAAAAAATGCCAAAGGTAATTTACATTGAAAATGGTGGCAAAGAGCACCAAATTGACCTGCCACTCGGCGCAACCATCATGGAAGGAGCCGTACAGAACGGCGTAAAAGGCATCGTCGCCGAGTGCGGCGGCTCGTGCATGTGCGCGACATGTCATTGTTATATTGACGACGCTTTTCTCGACCTTTTGCCCGAAATGGAAGAAGAAGAAACCGAAATGCTCGAAGGAGCGGCGGCTGAACGCTTGCCGAACAGCCGTTTAGGTTGCCAAGTACGTATCTCAAAAAAGCTTGACGGACTGATAGTTAGGATTCCTGATACGCAGTAAGAATAATTGATTATGGCGTGTTGTTGTTCGCCGATTGCCAACAATAATCATTAACCAATAAAAAATAATCAATAATGCAAAAAGCGGTCATCATAGGTGCAGGACACGGCGGTGTGCAAGCCGCAACATCGTTACGAGAAGAAGGTTTTGAAGGCAAAATCACTTTGATTTCAGACGAAAACACATTGCCCTATCAAAAACCACCGTTGTCAAAAGGTTTTCTCAATGGCAAACAGACCATCGAGAATTTACTGTTTCGCAACGCGCTATATTATGCCGAAAACGATATTGATTTGGTGTTGAATGAAACGATAACACATATTGACATCGCAAAAAAGACCGTTTTTGCTCAATCTGGCGACCAATTTGATTATGATTCCTTGATTTTGGCGACGGGTGCGCGCAATAGACCCTTAAATACGGATGCCACATCCCGAAGCAATCGGGAGGGGGTCGTTTTCTCAAACATTGTTTATTTAAGGCATTTGGGCGATGCCCAAAACACCAAAAGTCAATTAGGTATATCGAAAAAGGTTGTCGTCATTGGCGGTGGTTTTATCGGCTTAGAAGTCGCTGCGGCTGCCGTAGAATTGGGCAAAAAAGTCACCGTTATTGAAGCGCAAGAGCGTTTGATGAACCGCGTTTTGCCGCCCGTTGTGTCTGATGTTTTTTTGAAAAAACATATCGAGCACGGCGTAGATGTTTTACTCAATGCAAAAGTGGTAAAAATCAATCAAAGTACTGAGGGGTGTGTTTCTGGCATACAATTAGGTGATAATCAAGAGATTATAGCCGATTTATTAGTCATCGGCATCGGCGTTTTACCCAATTCCGAACTTGCAGAAGCCGCTGGCTTGGCGTGTGTAAATGGCATCACCGTGAATGAATACTTGCAAACGTCTGACCCGTCCGTATTTGCCATTGGTGATTGTGCTGCATATTATAATGTGTATGCTGAACGCAAAATGCGGGTCGAATCCGTCCAAAATGCTGTTGACCAAGCTAAAACAGTTGCCAAAAACATCGTTGGCGTGCCGACAAAATTCCATGCCGTGCCTTGGTTTTGGACAAATCAATATGATTTAAAGCTACAAATGGCGGGTATTGCGATTGATTTTGACCAAATCATACTGAGGGGGTCGGTTGATGCGCAAAAATTCTCTGCTTTTTATTTTAAAAACAAAAAACTCATTGGCGTTGATTCGTTGAATCGGGCGGCAGACCATTTAGCAGCTCGGAAGTTGTTGCAAGCGGGCGTTTCGCCGACGAAAGAGCAGATTGAGGATATGGATTTTAAGTTGGGAAGTTTGTATTGATTTTAAAAAAAATAAGTCTCGCTAAAAATATTGTCATTATTGTAGTCAAAACCTTTTATAAAAGCAAATCAATTAGGAAAATGTTATACTGCACCAATTGATGTCTTTTTTGACAAATACAATAACACACAACCTGATATACTTTTTCTCAAAAAAGACCGCCAATTTATCATTACAAAAAAGGGTATTGAAGGACATCCTGATTTGATTGTTGAAGTTATTACACCGTCGAGCGTTAGGCATGATAAGGTATCTAAAAAAGCTCTTTACTTGGAATTTGGTGTTTCAGAATATTGGCTTGTTGACCCAATTTATCACACAGTTGAAATTTATGAACTGGAAAACAACGAATATGTTTTAATATCTGAAGCAATAGAGTTTGGTATGGTCGAATCACAAATTTTGGAAGGTTTCAAAATGGACATAAAAACCATTTTTGAAGCCGAAGATATGGAACATACCGACAAAGTCGGGACTGAGGGGGATACGGAAGAAAGCTAAACCCCCTTTTCCCGAAACGCTTTTGGCGAAACCCCCTTATGTTGCTTAAAAAAACGTGAAAAATAAGCCACGTCATTAAAATCAAGCATATACGAAATCTCTGAAATCGTATATGAAGTATGCGTCAGATACTTTTCCGCTTCCGCTAAAATATGCGCTTGTGCCAATTGCAAAGCCGATTTTTGAGCAACAGATTGACAAATTCGGTTCAAGTGAACAGTTGTGATATTGAGTTCCTTTGCGTATTCTGTCATCGTTTTTAAAGCAGAATTTGTCTTTTTTATGTTTTTTTGAAAATCCTGAAAATACCTCAATTGGCGATTGTCGCTCTTTAAAAACAAGTCTTCTCGCTGTTTAGCAAAGCGAAAAACTTCTACAAACAGAATACTCAAATACGCTTGCAATGCCACTCGCTTCTCTGCCAAATCTTCATACAATTCCCTTGAAATACGGTCAATAATGCGAATTAAGCTGTCAAATTGAGTCTTTTCTATTTGCAAAACAGGGATATGCCACAAGCGATTGAGTGCTATTGTCACCTTCGGCGATGCCTTAAAAAGGGTTTCAGCAAAGGTGTCAGAAAGGGTAATGACACGCCCGTCTGTTGCTGTTTGAAAATTAAAACCATGTAAATGATTGGCAGGAATCGTGATGATGCACGGTGCTTGAAATGCTATTGTGTCATTATTATAATTCAATATACCTTCACCTGTTTCAATCAAAAAAATCTGATACAGATGCGTATGCAAATGCTGTTTTATCTCCCAATTATAGGTTTTACTACGAGATTCGAGCATCTCGCAATGAACGAAATCGGGTAGGGTAGCGATGTCGTTGTCGCCGTATAAACCGTCGTATTTGATGATGGCGTTTTTGATATGGGTCATGTTTTAAATTTACAAATTTATTTTTTTATAGAGTTTCGCCCTATTCTGACATATATCGCTCTTTCAGAGCTTTTTATCAAATTACAGCCCTGAAAGGGCGGCATTTATTAGAATAGAGTGCAACCCTATTATTCAAAACATAGCAAATATCGAAAAACCATTTGATATTCATTAAATATTATGTTCTATTTATACAATTATTTTATACAAATATCCAAAACACCCCCCTCAGTATTTTAGACCTTTACAGCAGATTTTGAACGTTTTACAACACCCTTTTAGACGATAAAAAAAATGGCAAAAGTACAAGTCGGCATCATCGGCGCCGGTCCAGCAGGTTTGACGCTTGCTTTAATACTTCAAAGAGCAGGTATAAGCTGTGTTATTTTAGAAAATAGAAATAAAGAATACGTCATCAGCCGCGTCCGTGCGGGTCTTTTGGAGCAAAATTCAGTTGATTTGTTCAACGAATTGGGCGTTGGCGAACGCATGAGACGTGAAGGCGAAGCCCATCATGGCGTTTATATGAGTTTCAATAATGAAAAAATTCATATTCCTTTTGATGAACATACAGGCGGCAGACACATTACGATCTATGGTCAACAAGAAATCGTAAAAGACATGATTGAAGCGTGTGAACTGCGCGGTATTCCTATCCATTTTGAATGTGATGCAAAACGTCTTGAAGGTTTGGAAACAGAGTCTCCAATTATCATTTATACTGAGGGGGGGGTAGAAAAGGTCATAAATTGCGATTTTGTCGCCGCTTGCGATGGTTTTCATGGCATCGGACGCAAGCATTTGCCAAAAGATTCTTACAATGAATTTCGCATTGAATATCCGTTTTCATGGCTCGGTATTTTGGCGTATGCCGCACCAGCGTCAGAGGAATTGATTTATTCATATCATCAAAACGGCTTTGCTTTGTTGAGTATGCGCTCGCCCGAAGTCAGCCGTTTGTATTTGCAAGTACCGAATGATGATGATATTGGGAATTGGCCAGATGAACGGATTTGGGATGAATTGGATATTCGTTTGAATGACAACAAGGGTTTTAAAGTTAATCGTGGTGAAATTTTTGAAAAAGGTATTACGCCGATGCGGAGTTTTATGATTGACAATATGCAGTATGGAAGAATGTTGTTGGCAGGCGATGCGGCGCATATTGTGCCGCCGACAGGTGGAAAAGGCTTGAATTTGGCGGTTGCTGACATTCGTTTTATGTCAAAAGCTTTAATTAAGTGGTTTGAAACAGGTGAAGATGATTTGTTGAAAACGTACTCGCAAGACTGTTTACGTCGTGTTTGGCGTGCGCAAGATTTTTCAAATTTTATGACCCAATTGTTTCATAAACAAGATGAACACGGCTCTTATACCAATCAATTACAAAAAGCAAAATTTGATTATATCCGTTTGTCGAAAGCTTATGCTTGTACGATTGCGGAGAATTATGTGGGTTTGAAAGAAATTTAATTTGCTCAATATACTTGTATTATATTCAGAATCAGTTCATTACTCATAAGCTATTTTTACGAACTAATAACATCTAACATCTTGTAACCCCTCGTTTCAACAAGGGGAAAAACGTAAAACCTCCCGCCACATCTATCATCTTTACAAAACATCACATCAATCTCTACTTTTACGATGTGATGTTTTGTAAAGATGATAGATGTGGGTAGTGGGTGTATTTAGACCCTCCGATTGAAAATCAGAGGTTTCAAGATGATAGATGTGAATCGTTCTTTGAATATAGACCTATGAGTCATAATACGTAAAAATATGACTTTTTTAAAAATAAAAAACGCAACAATTCATTACGAATACATTGATAATCAACATGATACAACTTTCTTGTTTATCAATTCACTCGGTACAGATTTTCGGATTTGGAACGATGTTGTGGCTGATTTAAAACCTTATGGCAATATCCTGCGCTTCGACAAACAAGGACATGGCTTGTCGAGTCTTTCTGACGAAACCAAAACGATTGCTGATTATGCCGCAGACGTTTTGGGTTTGATGGATGCTTTGAGTATCAAAAAAGCGGTAGTTATTGGCTTATCAATTGGCGGCATCATGGGTCAATATTTGGCGGTACACCATGCGGAACGGCTTGAAAAATTGGTTTTGAGCAACACTGCGCCTAAAATTGGCAATGATGAAGGTTGGAATACACGTATTAATAAGGTAAAAACCGACGGTTTGGCTTCGATTACTGAGGGGGTCATGAAAGTCTGGTTTTCTGATACTTTTCATCAAAACCGTGCAAATGAATTGGTAGGTTATGCAAATATGTTGAAAAACTCACCCATTGACGGCTATTTGACGGCTTGTGCAGCCATTCGAAACAACGATTTGACAGCAGATATTGCTCAAATCCAAACGCCTACATTGTGTTTTTCAGGCAGCCAAGATGGGTCAACACCACCCGAACTCGTGAAAGACATGGCGAATAAAATTCCTAATGCAAAATACATTCTGATTGATGGTGTAGGGCATATACCGTGTGTGGAAGCCCCGCATATTATTTCTAAACATATCATAGATTTTGTTTTTGATACGACTTTAAGTTTATACGAACAGGGTATGATAACCCGCCGCTCCGTCCTCGGCAACGCACATGTGGACAGAGCGGAAGCGAACAAAACGGACTTCGACAAGGATTTTCAGACATATATTACGAACAGTGCGTGGGGAGCCATTTGGTCACGTCCTAACTTGACAAAGCGTGAAAGAAGCATGATTACGATAGCCGTTTTAGCAACTTTGGGGCATGATGAAGAGGTGGAGATGCACATCAGAGCGACAAAAAACACGGGTGCAACGATGGAAGACATCAAAGAGGTTTTGCTGCATATCAGCGTTTATGCGGGTGTGCCTGTTTCCAATATTGCTTATAAAATTGCAAAAAAAGTGTACGCGGAAATGGAAAATACTTGATATCTTGAAATACTGAGGGGGTACAATCTTAGGAAAATTTCAAATCTTCCTAAGATTAAGTGCTCATAAACAATTGATTATCAATAAGAACTCTAAAATGACAACTTCTAAAATTCATCACTTATCATTCATAATTCATCATTACTCATTATGGACAAAAGAGACTGGTCAGTACATCCTACATACCTTTATCCCGCCTATAAATCAACAATACATCGCGCACCAAAGCGAGAATTATTGCCGATAAAAGCGAATCTGTCAGAACGCACTGGACCTGTTTTCGGCTTAGAAAGCATCAGTCCGTTGGACAATGATTTGACTAAAAATGGACAAAAAAATGGCGAACCTATAGGCGAGCGCATCGTTGTTGCAGGGCGTGTTTTAGACCAACACGGGCAGCCGATTCGCAATACACTCGTCGAAATTTGGCAAGCCAATGCGTGCGGTCGGTATATCCACAAAGTTGACCAACACGATGCACCGCTGGACCCTAATTTTCTCGGCGGTGGCAGAGCTTTGACGGATGATGAAGGACGGTATAAATTTTACAGCATCAAGCCAGGGGCGTATCCGTGGGGTAATCACCACAATGCTTGGCGACCAAATCACATTCATTTTTCGTTATTTGGACCTAATATTTCGACACGATTGGTGACGCAAATGTATTTTCCAGGTGACCCGCTTTTGCAGTATGACCCGATATATTTGGGTATTCCTGAAAAAAATAGGGAAGCGATGATTTCAAAATTTACACTTGATTTGACCGAGCCGAACTTCGCTTTGGGTTATGAATTTGACATTGTACTGAGGGGGTATCAAGCGAATCCGTTTGGGGTTTGATTAGAAAAAAACATTAAATAATTGATAATGAGTGAGTTATTGCAAACACCGTCACAAACTGTCGGTCCTTTTTTTGCTTACAGTTTGACACCAGAACCGTATAATTACGACTTTAACAGCATCATTACGGGCGATATGGTGAGCGCGGATGGGGCAGGAGAGCATATTCAAATTGTCGGACAAGTCATTGATGGTCATGGCGACCCGATTTCAGATGCCATGATTGAGTTTTGGCAACCTGATATCAAAGCCATCGGACGTGTTGGTACAGGACCTGACCCTCAAAGGCGGTTTATTTTTAACACTGTCAAACCGCTATCGTTTGAGGGTCAAGCACCACATATATGTGTCATTATTTTGATGCGGGGTTTGTTGGTTCATGCTTATACACGGCTTTATTTTTCAGACGAAATGGCAGCGAATCAAAACGATGAAGTGCTGCAAACTGTGCCTGAAGACCGCCGCGCAACGCTGATTGCCCAACGAGGTGAACGAAGCGGGAAAACGGTTTATTCTTTCAATATCTTTATGCAAGGTGATAATGAAACCGTGTTTTTTGATGTTTAGTGAAGGGTATTTTGGTTATACTTGCACCAAGTTCAGGGAAATTTGAAATTTCACCGAACTTAAGTCTATTCATTATTTATCGTTCATCATTCATCATTTCAAAAAATGACAATAAAAGACAAAGTTTTCATCATAACAGGCGGCGCATCAGGTTTAGGTTTGGCGACAGCCACCATGATTGTCGAAAATCAAGGTTTTGCGATTCTCGCAGATGTTAATACTGAGGGGGGGCAAAATGCGGAAAAAACGCTTGGCGAACGTGCCAAATTTGTCAAAACGGACGTAACCGACGAGGTGAGTGTTCAAAATGCGATTGATACGGCTGTCAGTCAATTCGGCGGTTTGCACGGTGCGGTTAATTGTGCAGGCATAGGACCAGCAGAACGGATTCTGGGGCGCAATGGCGTACATGCCTTGGCTTCTTTTTCAAAAGTGATTGCCATCAATTTGATTGGTTCGTTCAATGTTATTCGTTTGGCGGCTGATGTGATTCAAAAAAATGAACCCGAAGCAAGCGGCGAACGAGGCGTATTTATATCAACGGCGAGTGTCGCAGCTTTTGATGGGCAAATCGGTCAAGCGGCTTATTCTGCTTCAAAAGGCGGTGTTGTGGGCATGAATTTACCGATTGCACGCGAGTTGGCGAGGGTCGGTATTCGTTCCATGGTCATTGCACCGGGCATTTTTGAAACGCCTATGTTGATGGGTATGTCTGACGAAGTGCGGCAGTCGCTGGGTCAACAAGTGCCGTTTCCGTCACGTTTGGGCAAGCCCGAAGAATATGCGGCTTTGGCGAAACACATCATCGAAAATCAAATGTTGAATGGCGAAGTTATCCGCTTAGATGGTGCGATTCGGATGCAGCCCAAGTAATTTATCTATTGACGAGGCTGTCTCAAAAGGCAAATCGAAATTTTTAGTGCAAAAAAACTTGAAATACCTTTTGAGACAGCCTCGTCAATAGTCTACAAAAATCATTAATTATTATTCAAAAAATTATGAAGCAAGTTCCACAAATCACTGCGCAAGAAGCGGCGGCGATGGTCAAAGACGGCGATATTCTTCTTGGCGGCGGCTTTGGCATGACAGGCAATCCGATTCATTTGACCCATGCTTTGGCTGAATTAGGTACAAAAAACCTCACTTTTGTTGGTAATAACACAGGCGAAGCAGGTCTTGGCGGCGGCAGATTGTTGCGGAATGGGCAAATCAAAAAAGCGATTTGCTCATTTTTCACCTCCAATCCAGAGGCGGTGAAAGCGGCTCAATCGGGTGCGATGGAGTATGAATTGTTGCCACAAGGCACGCTTGCCGAAGCGATTCGGGCAGGTGGCGCAGGCATCGGTGGTTTTTATACACCAACTTCTGCCAATACAGACTTAGCGAAAGGTCGTCCGACGATGGTGATTGACGGTCATGAGCAAGTGTTTATCAAAGGAATTCGCGGCAATGTGGCTTTTATTCGTGCATGGAAAGCGGATACTGCGGGCAATTTGACCTACCGCATGACCGAACAAAATTTCAATCGGGCGATGGCAACCGCCGCCGATTTAGTGATTGCGGAAGTGGAAGAAATCGTTCCCGTCGGCGAAATTGACCCCGATTTTATCCATACACCAGGCTGTTTTGTTGATTATTTGGTGCATGAACACGTGACATTAGCCGATTTGGGCAGTTCAGCGTCCGTTGGTGCGGGTAGAAAAGTCAGCGAAAGTCGTATGAATATGGCACGTCGGGCATTCCAAGAACTCAAAAAAGGCGATGTCGTCAACCTCGGCATTGGTATTCCGACACTTGTTGCTGACCTTATAAAGCCCGAAGATGGTATCATTTTGCATACTGAAAACGGTATGTTGGGCGTAGGTCCTGCGCCTACTGACGGGGGGGGCGCAATGGATTATCCTGTAAATGCGGGTAAAATTCCCGTAACAGCGTTGCCGGGAACAAGTTATTTTGACAGTACCGATTCGTTTGCAATGATTCGTGGTGGACATATTGATGTAGCAATTATGGGCGGTTTAGAAGTTGATGAAAAAGCGAATTTGGCAAACTGGTCAGTTCCTGGCAAACCGCTTCTCGGCGTGGGCGGTGCGATGGATTTGGCTGTGGGCGCAAAAAAACTCATTATAACTTTGATTCATACCGACCCCGATGGCACGTCGAAAATTGTAACCGAATGTACTTTGCCTTTGACAGCAACGGGCGTTGTGTATATGGTTATCACCGATTTAGCCGTTTTTAACTATCAAAATGGTCAATTAACGCTGATTGAGCTGATGCCAAATGCCACTTTGGAGGAAGTGAGAGCAAAGACAGCCGCAAAATTCATCGAGCAATTATAAGCCTTATTGTCATGCAACGACTCTACGAAAATCTCTTTTACGATAAAGCTGTTAATGTTTTGTTTACTGACAAAGCAACGGTGGCGTATATGTTGCAATTTGAAGCGACATTAGCAAAAGCGCAAGCGATTCATGGCATGATTCCAGGAGCCGCAGCAAAGGCGATTGATGCAGCATGTGTCGTTGAAAACATTGACTTTGAAGCACTTATTCACGGCATTGGTTTAGGCGGAAATATTAATATCCCTTTGATAAAACAGTTGACTGCTGTTGTAAAAAAGACCAATACGGTGGGGGCTAAATATGTACATTTTGGCGCAACAAGCCAAGATGTGATTGATACAGCAACCGTTTTACAAGCCCGGGATGCCCTTATTTTAATTCAAAAAAACTTAGAAAAACTGATAGCTCAATTAACATATCTCATTGATAATCATCGAGATACGTTGATGATTGGGCGGTCATTTATGCAGCAAGCCCGCCCGATTACCTTTGGTTTTAAAGTCGCAACATGGTTAGATGGCATGTTAAGGTCAAAGAAACGTATTGAACATTTATTACAAAATAATCTCCCATTACAACTCGGTGGTGCAGTCGGTACTTTGGCAAGTATGCCCGAAAAAGGTTTGCTCATTAGGGAAACAATGGCGACACTTTTGGGACTAAGTACCCCCTCAGTATCTTGGCATACGCAACGCGATAATTTGGCAGAAATCGCTACGACATTGGGCATTTTGACAGGTAGCATCAGCAAAATAGCAAAAGACATCAGCCTTTTGATGCAAACAGAAATAGGTGAAGTGTTTGAACCTTCGGGCGCGGGCAAAGGTGGTTCTTCAACGATGCCGCACAAGCGCAATCCTGTTGGTTGCACCGCTATTTTGGCTAATGCGACCCGTGTCCCGCCGTTGGTTTCCACCATGTTATTGTGTATGACTCATGACCATGAACGCGCCACATGCACCTGGCACGCAGAATGGGAAACCCTTTCCGACATCATAAAATTGACTGCAGGTGCTTTGCGTCAAGCGAATGAAATAACAAACGGTTTGGAAGTAGATAAGGAAAGAATGTTGGAAAACATAGAAATTACTGAGGGGTTGATTTTCGCTGAAAATGTGTCTTTGGCATTAGCCGAAAAAATCGGAAAAGCAGAAGCGCATGAGTTGGTCGAAGTGGCGTGTAAAGAAGTTCTAAAAACGCATAAACATTTGAAAATCATTATCTTAGGAAACAAAAATGCTATGAGTCATTTAAATATTGAACAATTAGATGCGCTGTTTGACCCTAAAAACTCGGTTGGCTTTTGTTCTGTTTTTATTGAAAATTTGATGCGCGTTAAGTAGTTGCAGCGTTGCGAATACCCGTTAAAACAGTGCCTATTAATCCTCGAAGTGCCTGCAATTCAGCAGTCGACATACCGCCAAACAATTCTTTTTCGACAACATCTATCGTCTCGTTACATTGTTTTAGAACGTCCCGTCCTTTATCCGTCAAACTAATCCGCAATATGCGTTTGTTGTCAGCATCCACATTTTTTTCTATCAACTCTTTGCGTTGCAGCGTCGTGACCACTTCGTTCATAGACTGAGGGGTCATATTGAAACGCCTTGACAGTTGCGCAGACGATAAATCGGTCGAGTTGTCGTTGACAAAGTTGAGGACGATGAATTGAGAAAGCGTTACATCATATTCTGTCAAGGCTTTGTTCATCTTTGCGGTTACCTCTGTTTCAATTCTTTTAATCAAATAAACGGTTCTGGCTGGCATAGGAATTCTTAGTTTTGACGCAAAATTAGTAAAATGTTTATCTTTACTTCAAATTGAATCATTTTATGTACGCCTTGCTTTTACCCTTACATTCAGCTATTCGTTGGTTGGTTCTCATTAGTTTACTTTTTGCTATATTTCGCGCTTTCAGAGGTTGGAAAAGGGATTTACCTTTTACAAAATTTGACAATTTCAAAGAAGCGATACACGAAAGGCAAATCCGTTTTTTTGGCATGGAACACATCACAGTGATGTTTATTTATATTGTTATCATTACTTTGGGTTCAATAAAAACCAAAAAATAGACAACCGACCAAGCAAAATTTAAAACAATGGCAATATGGTTTTCCATAGCCTTATTGGCAATTATTTCATCTATCCCATGGCAATTTTCGCCATTGGTAGCAGACCTTATTTTAGAAGTTTATGAAAAAATATTTCAATTCCAGTATCGGTTTTTTCCGATTAGTCGCCTTTTTGGAAGGCATTTCACTCCTCATTTTAGTCTTTATTGCCATGCCTATAAAGTATGTTTTAGGCAACCCATCAGTCGTAAAATCTGTTGGGCAAACGCATGGTATTTTGTTTATCCTTTTTGTATTTCTCGCCATAAAACTCAGTGCAGAACAGGAATGGCGTTTCACAACAACAACATGGAAAGTGCTGGTGGCGAGTTTTGTGCCGTTCGGTACTTTTTATATTGACAAAACGATTTTGAGTAAAATTCATACAACTAATTGAATAGACTCAATCATATGACTGGGCGTTTGTTTTGACACCCCTCAGTATTTCAATCGTTTTTTCAAAAAACATTGTGCCGTTACGCCTTCCGAGTTTCGGAATCAGTAATTTTTGGGAAATGAATGTCCAAACTACGGTAAAAAGGGTTATTTTATCTATAAAAAGGGGTAATCTCAGCAGAATACTGAAGGGTGTCTTTGTAAAATAATAATAAAAAACGTTTGACATGAAATCAATAATCAATTCTCTTTCCTTCTTAATCCTGTTGATAGCCACACCTATTTTGGCTCAAAACAATGACCACAACCAAATAAAACTCTTCCGTTTTGGTTCTTTTGAAAATGAGAAACCTGCCGTCGAATATCCCGACGGCACACGCCGCCGAAGCTAAGCAGCCGATTCCGAAAGAACCTGTTTTGTTCCTCAAAGCAACGACTTCGTTATCGGGAGCGAATGACAATATTCCGATGCCAAACAGCTCTTCAAAATTGGATTGGGAAGCTGAACTGGCTATTATTATTGGCAAAAAAGCGACTTATGTTACTGAGGGGGAGGCGATGAATTATGTTGCAGGTTTCACCCTTGCCAACGATGTGAGCGAGCGCAATTTTCAATATGATTTTCAATGTAAAACAATTGGTGAGTGCGGTGAGTCAATATATGACCTTACTGCCTGGCGATGTCATCGTTACAGGTACACCTTCGGGGGTCGGGTTGGCGACCAATTCATTTCTGAAAGAGGGCGATGTTGTAGAATTAGGCATTGAAAAATTAGGGGCGCAAAAACAAAAAGTCATTTCATTCATTCAATCGCAATTGACCGAAGCAGAATATAAAGATTATCAAGCTTGGACAGCCCTCGGTTTGGGCGGTTTGCCCCATACTTTGGATGGTTTTAGAGCCGTTCAAAACATGAATAAAATGCTGAAAGATGGCACAGATTGGCAACGAATTGAGCCTTATATCGGCGAAAAGGGCGATATATCTTCCTTAAAAAACTTGCCAAAACGCAGTGGTACAAAACCCAATATTGCTCCTTTTACAGTGCCGCATCGCCAAACTGATCAACACAATACGGTGGACATAAGAGACATA
>JAYSQG010000276.1:0-4178 GCA_043721685.1 Saprospiraceae bacterium
AAAAAACGTTCTGCACGCGTAAACTCTCATTCATCACTCAACCGCTCTCCCACCCCAGCGAAATAATCGCGCGGTGTTTGATTTGTTATTTTTTTAAAAGACCGATTAAAAGCCGTTTTAGAGTTAAAACCCACTTCAAAAGCCACTGCCAGAAACGTTTGATTTTTGAAACGCGGGTCGCGCACGAGTTTTTTAAATTCGTCAATGCGATACCCATTGATGAAATCGAAAAAATTGACACCAAAGCCGTCATTGATGACTTTTGACAAAACATGCGGCTGTATTTTCACCTTTGCTGCCAATTCATTGAGCGACAAATTTGGGTTAGAATACGCCCGACTTTTTTGCAAATACTCCTTTATTTTCTCTTTGTGTTGTAAAAACTGCTCATCAAAAAGTTTTTCACGGTGGACAATATCTTTGGGCATTGATACTGAGGGGGTCGCTTTATCAGAAATCGAGTCAGATTCGGAATCTGTTTCAGGCTCTGTTTCAGGCTCTGTTTCGGGATCTGAAACGGCATCATCAAAAGCATCTTCATGTTGTGGCACTTTGAAAACTTCGGGCTGATGAATGGCATAATATCCCAAAAAGTACGTAATGGTTGAGAAAACAAGCCAAATGATGTCCACGCTGTTTTCAATAATATTGGCATTCTCCGAAAAAATATAACCGCCAAAAAGAAACAAAAATCCTGTAAATGACCACAAAACAAGGCAAATGGCTTGAATAACAAGAACTGTATTGAGATAATGTAAATTTTGCTCGTAAGAATAGCGGGTTTGGTATTGTGTTTTATAAACATTTATGGCTCTATAAGACAACCACCAATAATAAGCATTGACGACAAGACCCAATGCGCCAATAGCACCAAAAACAACCTGTGTATCGGCATCATGGTTCACCATTTTCAGTTTAAAAATCTTTGTATCCATCAAAAAATAGGGCAAATAGACCAAAAACTGAATCGCCGCAGGAATGAAATGAAAGACTCGCCGAACCACCAACTTTTCGGATTGAAACAACAGCTTTTGCAAATAAAAATAGAACAATGGCGCATAAATAAGTAATATAAAATCAGAGACAAGCTGTATTTTGGGGTACAATTGGGCAACTTCTCGTTGCGCCCACATCACCCGAACCAATATCGCAAAAGACACAAAACCGATTAAAATGAGCAACCACCGATTGGCAATACGGTTATAATCTTGGATGCCCGGTATCGCAATAATGAACAAAATACCTTGTAAAACGGCAAAAAGCATTAAAATATCGTAAATTGAATAAAAATTGAATGTCCCTGTCAAATCCTCCCAGCTCAATATTTCAATATCCGAAATTTTATTACTCATCGAATTGGTCTTAAATAAAATACGGTTTGGACGTGCTTTGCCACTCCCCCGCCCTTCCACGGATTCCCAAGATCCGCGCGTAAATTTGTATTCCAATTTAGGCAATAACGAATAGACGACGATGTGATAAGTCCCGTCAGCTAATTTTTTCATGCAAAAGGCAGGATCTCCAGAATTCCAATTATTAAAATTACCAGAAATATAGATTTGGGCATCACGAGGCGTGTTTTTGGGAATGCTTGTAAGAATAAACTCATAGTTCGGCATCGCTTCCCAAGTTTCGATGACGACGCGAATGTTTTTGGGTGATTCTTGTTCAAAAATGCGATTCGGGCGGGCTTTACCGTCGGGTCCACCTTCTGATGACATCCATGAACCTTGCGTAAATTTATATTCAAAATAACGAAAAGTATCGGGCAACGTAATGGAATAGATACCGTTTGTGTCTTTTTTCAACTCGAATTTAGGGTCGCTGGGGTCCCAATTATTAAAATCCGCCGCCAAAAACATACGCCGGTTTTCATTTAGAAAATCAGGATGCTTAACGACTTCAATCCGTATTTGAGCCGACAGCACCATATTTAGGCATAAGAATAGTATAGAAAAGATGAATTTCATATTTGTTTATATGCAAGTGTGCAAAATATTTATACTGCAGGCAGCGATACTATGGGGTAGGTTTGATTATTGATTCATACGTACGAAGTAAAAGTAAAAAAATAAAGTCGAAAAATAGATTCTATTTGATACAAAGTAAAATGTTTGAAAATGTTCAATAAACCAATTTCTTACGGAAAGAGGGTTCAATTGCATTGATTTTCGTTGAAATAGCGTCAAAATCAGTCTCAAACTCCGGTTTTACACCGCTAAACCTATCTGAATAAACTTCCATGAATTTAGAAATAAAAGCATGAATAAACATTTTATTCCGAAAATCATCCACCGTTTTACCGTAATAAATAGACGATTGACCCCTCAGTATTTCTGCCACATTTTCTTTTTCCGCATCGGTTGCCGTCGTTCTGATGACTTCATTGACTGCCGCACGATATTGTTCGATAATCGCTTCGGCTTGAGCTTTCCACTCAGCAAGTTGTAATGCTTGGGCTTCGCGGGCTTTTTGATTGACGAGTTGCTTGTTTTTCAGTTCTTTTTGTTCCAAAATACCTTTACCCAAGCCACGAGGAATGCCCGCGATGATAAAACCTCTGAAATTTTCAATCAGCGGTTTGCCTTGTTTGCGCCGTTTCTCCTGTTCCGCTTCGGCAAACAAAACGGCTTCTAAAACCGCTAATGGACTGCCTAAACTGCTCAAACCTTTAACCAAAATTCGCACTTCTTCTTCGCTCACATTGTGTTCAAAGAAACGGAAAACGCGCAATATATCATCCCAATAAGCCGCATCTTCGGCAGGTGGCTCAATGATAAGTTGTTGATTTTCAATAGTAATAACCTGTTGAGGCAACTGTTTTTGTGTTTTTCTTTCGACAATAAAAAAGCGCAAACCTGTTATACGTGGACGTTTACCCGCTAAGTTTTCGCCCAATTTTTCATACGTAACTGTCAAATCGGTTTTCCCATTAATTTCGTTGACGGCAGGTTGAATGACGTATTTTTCAAGGTTGCTAAAATTTTTATACCCCTCAGTATCGTAGCCAAATTTCTTCTTAAATGCCTCCAATTTCATCTCAACCATGCCCCGATTTCGCCAACTCAATAGGAAAGGGAATATTTTTATGGCTTGTGCATTGTCCAAACGGAACAAATATTTCTTCAAAAAACTAAAATGCTCGTGTTGCGTGACCGCCAAAACGGTGCGCACAAGCTCCTTATTGACGTGTATCTCCACCACCCCACTGTTCTTTTCATGCTTGTAATAAGGGATGACGGACATACCATAATTGTGTTCGGTATCCTCCCATTTGACCTGCGTTGTTTGCAACAAATCAATGCAATCTAATATGTGGCGATAAAAGTTTTTTGAATTTTTTGCGCCCGATGCCGTCAGAAATTCGCTGATTGAAAAATCAATTTTCACATAATCCCCCCCCTCTGTATCTAAGTGTATTGGGGTCAATCGCGAGACGATTTCAAAAAAAATCTTTGGTGTATAGACTTCACTCAAGGTACGTTCTTTGCCCCGACTGATTTTACGGATAAACTTTGGAACAGCCAAAGGGTTGTTCAAAACAACATAATCGGGGTTGTTTTGCAAGTCATCAATGATATTTTCAGGTGTTTTTTTAGCCATCACTCAGAATTTGACGGCAATATCTGAAAATTTATACAAGAAACTATAATCTTTCTTTTATAAAAATGATTTTTTTGTAAAAAATAAAATAGTAAATTTTAGTAATTAGCTGATTAACAACTATTTACAGTTTTAACAACTACCCCAATACACTTGTATATGCCTTCAATAAAGGTTCATTTTGCATTAAAATAGTGCTTCAATAGCATGAAATCAAACTGTTTAGCAGCTTATACAAGTGATTAAATTAAAACTTGCATATTATTATAGCTACCCCAATACACTTGTATAACTACCCCAATACGCTTGTATATTACCCCAATACACTTGTATATTACCCCATTATACTTGTATAACTACCCCAACACGCTTGTATAATTCCTTTGTAAATAATTGAAAATCAATAAGTTAGGGAGGTTCTAAAAAGTATTAAAAAACCTTTTAAAAAAGTATTAAAAAACAAACAAAAGAGATTTGTGTGTTTTTCTGTATTTTTTTGAAAATTTTGTCTGTTTAAAATAGGGCGGGCGCGGATTTTTAGAATGGCAGTTTCATAACCTTAAACGAGGGCAGGG
>JAYSQG010000277.1:0-4925 GCA_043721685.1 Saprospiraceae bacterium
AATGCCGATTTTATGTTCTTTAATTTGTTGTTTTGGAAAACCATTTATATGCATTTGAACTATAATTTTAGAATGTGAGGATTTTTGATTGAAAGTTCAACTCAAAATTATGTGATTATTTTGCGAAAAACAATACTGTCTTAAAGGCATAGTTGATATGAGAACGGAAGGTTATAAGTATTTACGTTTGACATCTCATAGTTACTTGCTCAACAAATAAAACGTTTGGGTAGTTCAAATTGTATCTCTCTGCTTGAAAAAATCTTAACACTTTTTGACAACCTGGTGTACTTATGTTCATAAACTATGCCACCCAATTTTTTTTTTCATCTTTGCAGCATTTTTCAAGGGCAACTGCTTCAAAAATACTCTTGAGTGTAGGTTTGTACGTCTGTTAATTTTATAAATAAATGAGAATCAACCGTTTAGCTATTTCCTCTTTTTTCTTTTTTGTTGGATTCCTATATGCCAATTGGGTCGCTCGTTTACCCGAATTACAACGATTATACGATGTATCTAATGCAACATTGGGCACTCTTTTACTCTGTTGGGCGGCAGGAGCCATTGTTTCAATGCCTTTTGCGGGTTGGTTGACGGTGTTTTTTGGTAGCCAAAGACTGACGTGGTTTACGGCTTGGGGGTTTTGTCTTTTTGCACCGCTTATTCCTGTTTTTTCAAATATTTGGCTCATTGGTGGGCTGTTTTTCTTTTTGGGTTTGAACAACGGCGCATTAGATGTTTCGATAAATGGTCAAGCCGTTTACGTCGAGCGCATGTATGGCAAGCCGATTATGTCGTCGTTTCATGCTGTTTTTAGTATCGGCATGGCTTTGGGTGCGGGTGCAGGGGCTTTGTTTGCAAAATTAAACATCACTCTTTTTACACATTTGGTCATTATCAGTACCTTATGTGCGGTGTTATTGCTGTGGGCAATGAGACATTTAATCAAAGACGAAGACTCAAACAACGTAAATGCAGATGCAGAAGTGGCTTATACTGATGGAACATCCCGAGAGAATCGGGAGGGGGTGCAAACTTTCCGTTTACCGACAAAAGCGATATTGCCATTGGGTATTATTGCCTTTTGCGGCATGACAGGCGAAGGCGCGATGGCAGATTGGTCTGCCATATATATGAATAAAACGATAGGCATGAGCGAAGCCTTTTCTGCCTTAGCTTTTGGTGCTTTTGCAACCTCTATGACTATTGGGCGCATTTTTGGTGACTTTTTTATTGCTAAAATGGGTAAGCGTAAGGTGTTGATTTACAGTAGTTTATTGTCTTTTTTTGGGCTTACTTTAGCGCTTGCTGTGCTGAATGAATACATCGTATTATTTGGGTTTTTTAGTGTCGGTTTAGGTTTGTCCAATGTCGTCCCGATTGTGTATTCAACGGCAGGAAATACTGAGGGGGTCTCGCCGAGTGTCGGTATTGCGATGTCAACGACGATTGGTTATGCTGGTTTTTTTATTGGACCGCCTGTTATTGGCTTTTTGGCAGATGCCTTTTCACTACAAATCGGTTTGATTTTTACGCTGACTCTTTTTGTTGTTATGTTTTTTTTAGTTTTCAAAAGACGTTTTGATTAGAACACAGATTTGACTGATTTACACAGATTTTCACTGATTCTTTTTATTCCTTTACAGGACAAAAAGAATCAGTGAAAATCTGTGTAAATCAGTCAAATCTGTGTTCCTAAAAAATAGAAAAAAATAATATGGAAAATCAAGTACAACCTTCAACATTGTCACCACAACCTGAATTTGCGATGATTGACAAAATATCGTCGTTGCTCGACAATCAATTTAGGATTCCGTTTACGAAAATTCGTTTTGGCGTCGATTTTCTCATTGGTCTCATCCCAACGGCAGGGGATTGGTTGAGTTTTGGTATCTCCTCCATATTGGTTTTTTCAATGATGCGGCGCGGCATAGGTGTAGGTATGTTGCTGAAGATGTTGGGTAATATTACCTTAGATGCAATCGTTGGTTCTATTCCAATTTTAGGCGATTTGTTCGATTTACACTTCAAAGCCAACCGTCGCAATGTCGCTTTATTGAAACAATATTATGCCGAAAACCCTAATCCGCCTGCGACAACACGCAGTATTTTCATTGTTTCGCTCATGTTTTTAGCAATTTTATTTGGTTTTCTCTACCTCGTTTTCAAAACATTGACATGGGTTTGGAGTCTTGTTGCCGCTAATTTTCATTTTTTTTGACCACAGATGACACTGACTTGACGGGTTTTTAGCTATAAAAGGTCGAAGAAACAAAGGAGTTTTACGCTTTATGTCCTATTTTTAAGCATAAAAACGACGTGAATATGAAAAAGCTATTTTTATTTTTAAGCCTATCAATAATTTATTTCCTAAACCCAATACTGGCACAACAAGGTCTAAAAGGTGATTATTACAATGGAACAGATTTACTTAGTGATGAATGGGTCATGTCTCGCATTGACCCACAAATTGACTTTGATTGGCAATGCGTCCCTTAACGACTAAAAATACAGCAGAAAGTCATACTCAAAATAGACGTGTGGAGTTCATTATAAAATAGGTGTGCGAATGCCCTAATACCAAATTTCTGAACCCCTAATCCTCCAATTCATTCTTTTTCTTTACCTTTGCGCCGCATTAATAGCTAAAAAGCTAAGTATTTGATTTTCAATAATTTAACAACCAATTAGCAATATGAATCCATTTGATTTAATCATTATCGGCTCGGGGCCCGGCGGTTATGTGGCGGCAATACGTGCGTCACAATTAGGAATGAACGTTGCCATTATCGAACGTGAATCGTTGGGCGGCATCTGTTTGAACTGGGGCTGTATCCCGACAAAAGCTTTGTTGAAAAGTGCGCAAGTATTTGAATATCTGAATCATGCTGCTGACTACGGTATTAAAGTAGCTGGTGCGGAAGCTGATTTCGATGCTATCGTCGGTCGCTCACGCAATATTGCAGACGGTATGAGCAAAGGTGTTCAGTTTTTGATGAAAAAAAATAAGATTACCGTCATCATGGGCAACGCCAAATTACTGAGGGGTAAGGCTATTGAGGTGACGACTGCGGAAGGCAAATCAGACATTTATTCTGCTAAAAATATCATTGTCGCCACTGGCGGACGGGCAAAGGAATTGCCTAATTTGAAAATTGACGGCACTAAAATCATTGAATACCGCAAAGCGATGTCACTACCGACTCAACCTAAAAGCATGGTTGTTGTGGGCGCAGGTGCTATTGGGGTAGAATTTGCGTATTTCTACAACTCAATCGGTACGAAAGTGACGATGGTAGAATTCATGGATCAAGGACTTGTACCGCGTGAAGATGAAGATATTTCAAAGGAATTGACCAAAATTTATAAGAAAAAAGGCATTCGCACCCTCGCAGGAACGGCTGTTGAATCGGTTGATACAAGCGGCGATGTCTTGAAAGTTAAGACACAAGCAAAGAAAGACGGCAAAGAAGAAATCATCGAATGTGATGTTGTTTTGTCGGCTGCGGGTGTAACCCCTAATACCGAAAACATCGGTTTGGAGGCTTTGGGTATCAAAACAGACCGTGGTTTTATCGTCGTTGACGATAGATATCAAACAAATGTACCGGGCATTTTCGCCATCGGCGACGTATTGGCAACTCAAGCCCTTGCTCACGTAGCGAGTGCGGAAGGTATCACATGCGTTGAAGGTATCGCGGGTTTGCATATTTCAAAAATTGATTATAACAATATCCCAGGTTGTACCTATTGTTCACCTGAAATTGCGTCTGTTGGTTACACCGAAGCGGGTGCTAAAGAGGCAGGTTTTGAAGTGAAAGTAGGCAAGTTTCCTTTATCTGCAAGCGGAAAAGCAAAAGCAGCGGGTGCGTCAGAAGGTTTCGTGAAAGTCATTTTTGATGCCAAATATGGCGAGTGGCTCGGTTGCCACATGATCGGTATGAACGTTACTGAATTGATTGCTGAAGCCGTTGTTGCCCGTAAATTGGAAACGACTGGACATGAAATCATTAAATCTATTCATCCACACCCAACAATGAGCGAAGCGATTATGGAAGCGGCGGCTCATGCGTATGGCGAGGTGATACATTTATAGGGATTGTTTGATTGGTTATTGGTGTAGCGTTACCAATAACCAATTCACCAATAACTATTCACCAACTAAAACCGACTTCTTACTGAGGGGTCGGTTTTTTTGTTTTTTCAAAAAAACTATCTATTTTTGTCAAAACAAAGCAAAACTATGTATTGTGAGAAAATTCTTTATCTCGAACACGCTGAAATAAAAATGCGTACTCGGCATATTTCAACGAAAGAAGTTGAAAATGTATTATTAATAGGTAAAACGATAGCTGTTTATCCCGATGACAAACCTTTACCTTGCCAACTTGTTTTGGACTTTGTAGAAGGGCGACCTATTCATGTTTTAGTTGCAAAAGATGAATATGACATTGTTGAGGTCTGTTATGTTATAACAGTATATGAGCCGACAACAGATATTTGGGAATCTGATTTCAAAACAAAAAAAGAAAAAAAATGAACTGTATTATCTGCAAAAAAGGTCAAACGAAGCCTGTTCTCATCAATTTGGTACATGAAACAGATGATAATCGCATTGTTTTTTTAAACAATGTACCTGCCCATGTTTGTCAAAATTGTGGCTATCGCTATTTTGATTCGGCTGTGACAGAAGCCATTCAAAAAAGAATTGGAGAAATAAAATCTGAAACCCGTGAATTAGAGTTTGTAGAACTTGAAACGGCTTAAACGTGAAATTCTAAAATTTCAAAACCGACTTCTTACTGAGGGGTCGGTTTTTTTTGTAAAAAAACATTCACCATTCACCATTCACCATTCACCATTCACCATTCACCATTCACCATTCACCATTCACCATTCACCATTCACCATTCACCATTCACCAT
>JAYSQG010000278.1:0-5589 GCA_043721685.1 Saprospiraceae bacterium
TATGAATGATGAAATATGAATGATGAAATATGAATGATGAAATATGAATGATGAAATATGAATGATGAAATATGAATGATGAAATATGAATGATAAATGATAAATATACAGCTGTTTTGTACTCACGAAACGGCTTTTTTTTGCCCTTCATCTAATAAATTGCCATGAATTTAAAGGGAATGTTACTTTTGAAACTTGTTACTAAACATATTCTCTTTCATCTAAAAACTAAATTATAAATGTTCAAAATGAATCAAACCAAGCACTTTTTTCTTGTATTTAGCCTATTTTCAAGCATGACCGCATTCACACAAGACACTTACAAAACGCCACCCAAACCTTTAGCCGACTTAGTCAATGCCCAACCGACCCCCTCAGTATCGGTCAATGCAAAAGGCACTTTGATGCTCATTATTGAGCGTTCTGACCTACCAAGCATTGCAGATTTGGCACAACCAGAACTAAAATTGGCTGGTTTACGCATCAATCCTTTGACAAATGGCGGCAGTCGTCAGTCGTATTCTCTCAATTTGAAAATAAAAAAATTGAGTGACAATACTGAAACACAAGTCACAGGCTTACCAAATGACCCTAAACTCGGCTCATTGTCTTGGTCACCTGACGAAACAAAAGTAGCGTTTACGCATACAACCGACAACAAAATTGAGTTGTATGTCCTTGATATTGCCACTGCAAAAGCCGCAAAATTGAGTGATTTGGGACTTAATGCCACACTTGGTTCTGCGCTAACGTGGCTACCCGACAGCAAAGGACTTTTGGTAAAAGCCACCGTTGCCAATCGTGGAAATGCTCCCGAAGTCAGCCGCGTGCCTGTTGGACCCAACACGCAAGAGAATTTGGGCAAAAAAGCACAGGCACCGACTTATCAGGATTTGTTGAAAAACGCCACAGATGAACGTCTTTTTGAATACTATGGCACTTCACAAATCGTAAAAGTGATGTTAAATGGGAAAACACAGAACATCGGGACAGCTGGCATCACCCCCTCAGTAAGTTTGTCGCCTGACGGCAAATATATATTGACGGAAACCATCAGCCGCCCATTTTCATTCCTCGTAACTTACCGCTCATTTCCAACAAAAATTGAAATATTGGATTTGAATGGTAAAAGTGTTCGCACCTTAGCCAACAATCCATTGGAGGATGACCAGCCGTGGTCAAGAGATGCAACAACACCCAATCCTCGTGGTTTCGCTTGGCGTGCCGATGCTCCCGCAACCGTATATTGGACAGAAGCACAAGATGGTGGCGACGCAAAGAAAAATGTAGAGGTTCGCGACAAAGTATTTACACTCGATGCGCCTTTTAATGGTGAACAAAAGGAGTTTTTTGCTTCAAAATTGCGTTTTAAAGGCATTACTTGGGGCAATGATAAAGTGGCAATAACGTCTGAATATTGGTGGCAAACTCGTCAAACATTGAATAAAATCATCAATCCGAGCAATCCAGCCGACCAAAAAATGTTGTTTGATTATTCATCAGAAGACCGCTACAACGACCCAGGCGACCCTGAACTCAAGCGCAATCAATACGGACGTTTTGTGTTGGACATCAATAAAAAGAATGAAATTGTCCTGTTTGGTAACGGCGCATCGCCCGAAGGAGACCGCCCTTTTGCTGATATGATGAACTTGGATACCAAGGAGAAAACACGCATTTTCCGTTCAGAAGCACCCGTTTTTGAGCGTCCAGTAGCCGTATTAGATGCCGAAAAAGGGACGCTTTTGACCACTCGTGAAAAGCCTGATGAGAATCCCAACTACTATATTCGCAATGTGAATACGAAGGATTTGAAGCAAATCACAGCCTTTCCGCATCCAAATCCACAAGTAAAAGGCATCACAAAGCAGCTTTTGCGCTACAAACGCCCCGATGGTGTGGAGTTGAACGCAACGCTTTATTTGCCCGCAGACTATAAAAAAGAAGATGGTCCACTCCCTACTTTCCTTTGGGCATACCCTGCTGAGTATAAAGACAAAGAAAATGCGGGGCAAGTGTCAGGTTCACAATATCAATTCAACCGCATCAGCTATTGGGGTGCGCCTGCGATGGCGACGATGGGTTATGCCGTTTTGGACAATGCGTCCATCCCTATCGTTGGTGAAGGCGACAAAGAGCCGAACGATACCTATATCGAACAATTGGTGGCGAGTGCCAAAGCTGCCATTGACGAAGGCGTGCGTTTGGGTGTTGTAGATGCCAATCGCGTCGGTGTTGGCGGTCACTCTTATGGTGCTTTTATGACAGCTAACTTATTGTCACACAGCAATTTATTCAAAGCGGGCATTGCTCGAAGCGGAGCTTATAACCGTACACTCACGCCTTTTGGCTTCCAAGCAGAACCCCGTTCTTATTGGCAAGCACAAGACATTTATACTAAAATGTCGCCGTTCATGTATGCCGATAAAATGAAAACACCGATGCTATTGATTCATGGGGAAGCGGACAACAATACAGGTACATATCCGATTCAATCTGAACGATATTATGCTGCCTTGAAAGGCATGGGTGCAACTGTTCGTTTAGTGATGCTGCCTTACGAAAGTCATGGTTATCAAGCAAAAGAATCGCTTTTGCATATGTTGGCAGAAATGAATAGTTGGATGGATAGATATGTGAAAAATACGAAGAAGTTACCTTAGGTCATGGTGAATATTTTAATGGTGAATGATGAATGATGAATTTACAAAACGACTAAAAAACAACGATTTGCAAATTCACCATTCATCATTTCATGGAAAGTTAACAATGCCTTGCTTCAAGTTCCAAAGTAATTTTTTTTTTCTACCTTTGAACTTTCTTTTGAAAAAACAGTTTAATAGACTGAATCAAAATTATTTATAACAATTCTAAATTTAATTGAAAATGGCATTTGAATTCACAGATAAAAACTTCAAAGAAGCAGCAATTGATAAAGGCGGCATTACTGTCGTTGACTTTTGGGCAGAATGGTGCGGACCTTGTAAACAAATCGGACCACTCGTTGAAGAATTGGCAGCAGAATATGCTGGAAAAGTAAATATCGGTAAAATGGATGTTGATAACAACCCTGCTACACCTGGCGAATATGGTGTTCGCGCAATCCCAACCATTATCTTTTTGAAAGATGGCGTTTTGGTTGACAAACAAGTCGGTGCAGCAACTAAACAAGTTTTGAAAGCAAAAATCGAAGCTTTAATGGCTGTTCCAGCATAAGCCCCCTTCCGAAGGAATCCTTTGGATCAGTATTTTTATTGAGCACAGGCAAACCTGCAAGTTTTTTAAACTTTGCAGGTTTTTTTATATGCAACTGTTTAGAAAAAAACACGTTCTTGTAGAGTAATTGGTCATTCGTCAATGGTCATCTTCAATACAACTCTAAACGCGAAACGCAATATGACAATATTTGATAATTACGAAGTAAAAGACCTGAATAACCTTGAATTACTTGCCAAACAAGTGGTTGAAGGCTTTATCATTGGCTTGCATAAGTCGCCTTTTCATGGCTTTTCTGTGGAATTTGCGGAGCATCGCATCTACAATCCTGGCGAAAGTACCCGCAATATTGACTGGAAAGTATATGGTCGGACGGACAAAATGTTTACAAAACGATATGAGGAAGAGACGAATTTGCGGTGTCAGATTTTGTTAGATATTTCAGGTTCCATGTATTTTCCTGATGCGGCGAATCCTGCTAAAAACAAATTGGGTTTTGCAGCTTTGGCAGCGGCGGCTTTGATGAATATGTTGATGAAACAACGTGACGCTTTTGGTTTGTCAGTTTTTGATTCGGCTGTCCATGAGCATACGCGAGCCAAGTCATCTACCACACATTATCGCTATTTGTTGAGCATATTAGATAAATATTTGTCTGAAAAGGCATTTTTGAATAAAAGAACAGAAGCAACAGCCGCTTTACATCAGATAGCGGACAGCATTCACCGCCGTTCATTGGTTTGCGTTTTCAGCGATATGTTTGAAGACAATGATGATTTTGACAGTCTTTTTGCAGCGTTACAACATTTGAAATACAATAAACACGAAGTCGTTTTATTCCATGTTGTTGATAAATCTAAAGAACTGGACTTTGCCTTTGAGAATCGCCCAACAATATTTGTGGACATGGAATCGGGTGAAAAAATACGCTTGCAACCCAATCAAGTAAAAAGTTTTTATGTCGAACAAGTTACAAAATTCACAAACGCCATGAAAGCGCGTTGTTTGCAATATAAAATTGACTTTGTTGAGTGTGATATCAACGCAGGTTTCAAAGAGATTTTGCAAACCTATTTGGTAAAACGAACGCGGATGAATGCTTAATTTAATTGTGAATCGTATTAATTGTGAATGTTGAATTTTTGAATATTACACTTAAATAATAAAATTCCTGCTTCAAAAATGGCACTTTTGCAAAAAAGTGTCATTTTTGCTTTAATAAACAACTTCATACTGAGGGGGTCAATTTTCACAACAAAACTCAAAACGTTATGTCATTGTTAAAACAACAACCAGGGGAACGAATATTAGGTAGCGGACGACAAGTAGGATGGGCAGCTTTAATCATCGGGGTCTTAGTCGTTGGAACCTATTTATTTCTATTTAAAACCAATGTTCCAAGCGATTTAAAGCTGGGATTCGTCAAAATTCCTACAAATTCAAGCTTTGATGACCTAGTAAATCAACTCCTTACTGAGGGGGTCATCACAGATGAATCGGATTTTCGGCGTTGGGCTGATTGGTCTGAATATAATACCGTTAGACCAGGTCGTTTCAGAATCGAAGCGGGTTGGAGCAGTTATGACCTCATCAAACACATTCATAAAGGTGAGCAATCGCCAGTTAAAGTAGTCCTGAACAATGAACGTACTCCTGAACAAGTGGCTGGAAAAGTCGCAAAATTTTTGGAACGTGATTCAATGACTTTTTTGCAAACCTTTAATGACAAAGCATTGCTTGACTCAATGGGCATCACTAGGGAGACTTTGATGTGCATGTTTTTGCCGAATACATACGAGTTTTTTTGGAATACGGAACCACGCAAGTTTCTCGAACGTATGTCGAAGGAATATAAAAAATTCTGGAATGCTGACCGCACTGCAAGAGCCGCCGCACAAGGTTTGACACCAGAACAAGCCATAACAATGGCTTCAATCGTGGACGGAGAAACCACGCGCAAAGATGAAATACCCAAAGTGGCGGGTGCTTACCTCAATCGTTTGAAGCAAAATATGAAATTACAAGCAGACCCAACGGTTCAGTTTGCCTTGATGGAAATCGAACAAACGCCCAGTTTCAGACGTTTGCGCAATGTTGATTATCAAGTGGCACATCCATACAATACGTATATGCACGAGGGTTTGCCTCCGGGCCCGATATGTATGCCCTCGCCAGCCAGTGTTGAAGCTGTTTTGCATCCAGAAAGTCATCCTTATATCTTTTTTGTTGCCAAACCCGACAATTCGGGGTATCACAACTATGCTGAAACGTATGAACAACATTTGGTTAATGTTAGAATTTATCAAACTTGGTTGGCTACCCAGAATAAATGATTCAGCGATTGACTTGTTTTTTGTCATTCTGAACGAAGTG
>JAYSQG010000279.1:0-9267 GCA_043721685.1 Saprospiraceae bacterium
CCATAAAAAAACGCCTGTTTTCCGAAAGAAAACAGGCGTTTTTTTATGGAACAAAAATCAAATCATTACTTCACTTGTACTCGAATTCCTTCAGAATGACTTGTAAATTCAGGTGCATACATACATTGTATTGTCGTCACGCCATTTGACATATCGCCACGATGACTGACCACAAGCGGATATTCAAAAACATAAGTACCACGCGGCAAATAATCGAAAAAGAAATTTGTCGCAGCATCACGAGTACTTTCGTAGTAACCCAAGCCACCTTGCCATTTGTACTGACTCAAAACATTCGTCGGTTCTAAACCCGAAGCACGCATGTCTTTCATGTGAACAAATTCCATGTCGCGGTCAACCCGCAACTCAATTCTGACCTTGATTTTGTCGCCAGTACTGAGGGGTGTCTTTTCGTCTATGGGCTTCATTATCAAACCTTTATCGCCGTTTTCTTCTTTGAAAAGTTGTTTTACCATCTTTAACGGTGTGGCTTCAAAGGTTTTTATTTTGTCCAAATTTTCAAAATATTGCCAATACATTGCTCCCCAAGTGACGACTTTATTTGGGTTTTTGACTTCTACATTTGCCATTTTTGAAGTAATATCGGCTTTGTCAAAATCTGTTTTGAAGTAACCTGTACCCGCTTCTTTGTCTATTTTTGAAACATCCAAAGCCTTTCCACCCACTGAAATAGATAAATCCGTATCGTCCAACAACCAATTATCACCTGTTTTTAATAATGCGTAAACGGCTGATGCAGTAGCTTTTGTGGTTTTCCAAGCATTGGTTTGTTTGTTTTTCAACAACCACAATTTCAAATTATCAACCGCTTTGTCATCTTTGACTTCGTTAAACAATTCAATCATTAAAGATTGTGTTTCAATCGGCAATTCGTACCAATAAAAACCATTGGCAGTTTTCCAATACATGCCCATTTCCTCGCTGTTTATCGCTTTTTCTTTCAACGAAGCAACGATTTTTGCAGGTGTTTTGAACTGTCCAAATACATCATTTGAGTAACGCATCAAAGCCAACGCTAATAAGCCTTGTTCGTATTGGCTTTTCTTCAAACCATATTTTTCACCTTGTTTCAAGAAATATTCAAGGATTTTTACTTGTCCAACCGTTTGATTTTGGAAAAAAGAACGTGTATAAAGGTAATGAATGACCAATGATGACAAGTTATCATCTTCCATTTTTAAGCGACCTTTGGCAGCTTCTTTTTCCAAATCATTGTAATATTCTACCGCTCGTTCGTCGCAATAACTGACTGCTTTTGCAATCATTTCCTTCGTTTTTAAGTCCTCATTAAGCGATTTTACGCCTAATTTGTCCAAATGACCGAACCCCTCAGTAATGTATTGTGTGATGTACCAACTGTCACGTCCACCTGGAAACCAAGCAAAACCGCCGTTGCTCAACTGCCTTTCCTGCATCTTTTTAACTGCGTTTGTTGATTCATTCGCCATACGATTTAAATCAAACAACAAACCAACGTTTTGCTTCTGAATTTCTTCGTTTTGAGCCTGTAAAACCCACGGCGTTTCTTCCAACAAAGCATATTTCAATTCTTGATTTTTTGACAAATTGGACAACAACGCCTTTGTATCAATTGCCTTCCAACGGTCAAAAACGGCTTTAATTTTTAGATGCGCATTGGCAACCGAAGTCGCTAAACTGTTGGCATAATAACGTGAGAAAATTTGCTCTGTACAATCATACGGATATTCCATCAAATAAGGCAAAGCTTGAACAGCATACCACGCAGGGTTTTGCGTAAATTCAAGCGTTAACTTATTGTTTGTTAACGTATTAGACGTATTGTTTTTCAAAGATTCCAAAGTAAATTTCTTCGTTTCTCCGCCTCTAACACTCATCGGCAACGTTTCTGTCACCAACATACGATTGGTCAAAACAGGCAATGTATTCTCTTCGCCATCGCTGAAATTACCCGCTTTGGCAATGACTCGATAAGTGACCGCTTGCACTTTTCCAAGCGGAATTTTGATTTTCCAAGCCAACGGCATGCTTTCACCACCATTGACATCGAAAGCCAATGTCGCATCTTTGTTTTCCAACAAATCATCAATCGGTTTCATGGTCAAAGCATCGAACAATTCGAGTCTGGCAGACCCCCTCAGTATAGCGGCTGTCATATTGGTCACTTTTGCCGTAAATTCAATGTCGTCGCTTTCACGCAAAAAACGCGGTGCATTTGGGAAAACCATCAAATCCTTTTGCGTTACAACCGTTTTTTCAGAAAAACCAATTTTCAAATCGGTGGTATGCGCCATGGCTAAGAATTTCCAACGGGTCAAAGCCTCATTCATTTTGAATTTAACAATGACATTGCCCTCCATATCGGTCATCAATTCAGGGAAAAAGAAAACTGTTTCGTTGAGGTTTGTACGGATTTTGACAGCCGATAAATCCTCTGTTTTTTCTTGTTGACTTTCACCAGGATTGAAACTCTTTACTGTTGTGTCAGCTTTTTGGGCAGACGGCGGTGGTGGCGGCGATGACTCACGCATTTGTTTCTGTGCGGGCTTTCCACCTTGTACAGAAACAGCATCCATTTGAACATTACTCATTGGCGCAGCAGACCTCATATAAAGTACAGGCGGATTTTCACTATAAAAATTAAACCCAAACCATTGTAAAGACCGATACGTTTTCATTTCTTCACCATAATTGCCCCCCTCAGTAGGATAGTAAAAACCATTGGAATAGGCTTCGCCAAACGTCGGTGCATTGTAGTCATAAATCGGATAACGAGTCGGATAAAGGCTTAAAGCCCAATGATTTGGAGCAAATTGGTCAAGCGAGGCATCGTACATCGTCGCAGCCATTTCAGCAAGGGCTTTATCCTTGTCTTTACCGCTGATTTTGATGCGCCATTCTTCTTCGCTGCCTGGCTTCATCTTATCTCTAAACGATTGATATTCAAAGTTTAAGTCTTTATTTGAAAAAGGAATGACAATCGTTTTGGTCTCCAAAGTCGAGCGATTGTCCATCACATAACTGATGTGCAAAAAGATATTGCCCCGGTATTCTTCCTCCAATTTTACGGTATAATCAACCATGCCTTCAATCGGATGCCATGAACGTTTGGCAATTTTTCCATTAATTTCTTCTTCAATCAAGACATTCAGACGCTCCGCAGACGTGCCGTAATGTAGTGTTGCTGTTTCTTTAGGCTCATACACATCTTTGTCAAGCCAAGAGAAATATGTTTTGTTGGCAGGAACAATGTCGTCACTTGTGTCATATATAAGTATGTGTTTGACGAGTTCAATTTTCTCACCCGTTGCATCCGTCGTTTCGATTGTGAAGCGATAAACACCTCTGTCATATTTTTTAATGTCGGAGACATCTACAAAACTTGTATCTGTTCCCGCATCCGTTGCGGGCAAAGGTTTTGTTGCAAAAGTCGTTTCAGACACAATCCGTTTGACTGCCCAATTTTCAACTTTATCCTCGTTTTTGTAAGGAATAAGTGGGAAATCACGCCTAAACACATCTTCTGCAATCGTATGCGTATCGGGAACTGCCCAATAACGTTCAATATAAGGACGGCGTGGCGATGTCAATAATTCAATTTTTACTTTACCATTTGCGCTCAATGGTTGCCCATTTAAGTTGTTGGTTGTGATTTTAACAGCCTTCGCTTCTTTGCGATTGACTTCAAGTGGCAAATCAATATCGAGATTCAAAGATATATAACCGATTGAAACACTAGCTTTTGTGCTGTGTGTTTCGCCATTGATGTCCGTTACATCGGCATAAACCGCATAATCGAAAACAGGTTTTTTATCCTTTGGAATAGACAAATCTGGTAAGGCTTTGAAAGTGACTTCAAAGACACCTTTTGCATCGGTTGTCGTTTCGCCATGTGCAATTTCCTGTCCTGCCGAAGCATAAGGATTCCAACCCCAATAACGCCAATAAGGGAAACGTACTTCGCGGACAACTCGGTATTTTACTTTCGCACCATCAATGTTAGAACCCGCAAAAGACTTTGCTTCGCCTTTGACTTTTACGTCTTGATTCAAAGTAAAATCACCTGTCAAAGGCAGCATTTTGACTTCAAATTTAGGACGTTTGTATTCTTCAACTCTAAAACTGACTTGTCCACCGACACTGGCTTGAATACTCATATTGCCCAACAAACCAGCCGTTGGGGCTGTAAAAAAGCCATTCAACGTACCAAAACTGTTTGTTGTAAGTTTCAAACTACTGACTTTTTGCCTATTGACATCATAAAACGTCACTTCAACAGGTAGATTGGGTTTTATCGTTGGCGTTTTAGACCCCTCAGTATTTCGGCTATAAACCAAACCTTTGAAGTAAACAATTTGCCCAGGGCGGTAAATCGCTCTATCCAAAAAGAACTGCGTTTGGGTAACAACTCGATTTTCAGGGCGATAGAAATAGTTTGAAAAACCATCACCTGTAATGAGTGAATCCTTGCCGTAGATGAATTTTGCTGTGAAATATTTTTCCTTAGGCAAACGTGAGTAAACAAAACCATTGCGGTCACTGACAGATGTGCCAATTTTCACCTTGTCTTCTAAACGTGTTTTTTGATTATAACGGTTTTCCCAAAACTCAACCGTCACACCTGCCAACGGCGCACCTGACGAACGGTCGAGGACAACAAACTCATTCGGTTCGTCTTCACTCGTGCGTTGCCAATAAGCGATATTGGAGACATTAAATACGGTATAACTGACTTTACTACTGTTTTTAAGGGCATATTTATCGTTGTCCGCAGCCAAAATAAGGTACAAACCATTGGGCAATTTGTCTATTTTGATTTCTGTTGTATGCGGGTTATAATCACCATCATTAGGTAATTTTATATGCCCTTTTTTGACAACAGGCAGACTGTTATAATACTTCAAACGCTCTGTTTCATCCCTAAAATCACGTCTGTTCATTTGTTCAGAAAGCCTAATGATTTTATAGTAAAACGAGTCCAAATTCTTGAAATGAACCGACGACAAAATGGCTTTATTAGGCACATTGACCTCTTCAATTTTGAAATCTACTGAGGGGGAGGTAATCTCATCAATTAGGTAGCGACAAGCTGATGAACCATAAGCTTTTGGGAATTTTCTAACCGCTTCTTTGGCAATTTCAAGGGCTTTTTGGTTGTCAAATTTACCGACATTTTCAACATTGGGTTTCCAATCTGACGCTTTATTGCGGTAATGTTGGGCTATTTTCAAGCAAATTTCTACATAAGCTGGATTGTTGACGTAATTGCTCCGCAACACTTCAAGGCTTTTGATATATAAATCATCTTTATTGGACATCACGGCGTTTTGATGTACAAATGACAGGCGTTTTAGGTCTGCATCAATCAATGCCGTTACGTTTTCATCTTTCAGATGGTAACGCAAAACATCTTGCATGAGCTTTAAAGTCCATAGCTTCATTGAAGAAGAATCGGGGCTTTCTAAGGCAATGCCAACGAATTTTTCAACTGTACCAAACAAGGCTTCATTGTCCAATTCAAACGTATAACTCGGCTTAGACAAATACGTTTTTTCGTCCATAAAATAGTCTATGGCACGGTGTGCTAAAAAATCAAAAAGTACAGGTCTGCGCTCATCTGACCCCTCAGTAGTAATGGCATCAAAAACCTTAATAGCCACTTCCTTTGAACGGTCGTCGTTAACGCTCAAACGATAGAGTAGGGCGGCTTCATCGGACAATTGTTGCATTGTCCAAGTCCGTATATCATCAGTTTTAAAACCCGAAGTCGTCGTTCTGTTGCGTAATTTCCAGATATTATTGTCCAGATACCTTGAATACATTTCCGCTAACATAGACTGCAAGATCTGTTTTGCCGGAAATGCAGCTTTTTCCATATCAGCCTGCATCGAATTAACGGCTTTGACATAGCCATCTTCTTCCAGTTCAGAGCCATATTTTGCCTGATAAATAAGGCATTTGATGAGTTGCGAAGGATTGTCGTCCTTTTTAGATTTTGCCAACAACTCCTCCACTTTTTGAAGCGCTGATTTAGGCAAACCTTGTCCTTCGAGAACAGAAATTTCTTTCCATTCCTTAGCGTAATCATCGGTTCTGAATTTCATGTTTTGAGCATTGAGACCGCCTAATAACATAAGCACGGGGAGAATAAAAATGATTTTTTTCATAAGATAAATGTCTTCGTTAATAAATAACCTGCCTTCGGGCTTTGGTTTTTAAACGTTAAAAATGTGTTTTGATGTTACATTGAGACTAAGTTTCCTTGAATTGTTACAATAAATTCGTTTTTTCTTAGCTGTTTAATAAAGATGCAAAGAAGGAAGTTTTGGCAGGTGTTTGTGCGATAAGTTAACGTTCTTTTAACTTTTCCAACAAAGTTACGCATAAACAATGTTTTTTATAGCATCATGTTTGAAAAAATTGCTTTTTGGCGTTATTCGAAAATGTTGATTAATATTTTTCATCGGGCGTTACCCGATGCTATCAAATCACGCCCTTTCAGAGCTATCAAATCTCAAATTATTATTTTAAAAAAGCCATGAAAGAGCGATGTATGTTAGAATAGGGTGTAGCCCTATTTATCTTTATGACCTATATGGCATGAAATTGGCTTCCAACAGCTAATTATAGATACATCTCACAAGATATATCCATGTTTTCATTACTATGTAGAATAATAAACTCATAACTAACAGACTCATTCAATGAGAAAACTTTATTTGAAACCATTAATCTCTATCCTCCTGTGTGCTTTTTTTCTCTCCCCACTATTGGCACAAAACAATAATCTGAAAGTTGCTTTCAAGGACGCTGCATCTGCACCCCGCAACTTAAACATTTGCGGTGACGAAGCAACGGTGACAATGACCGTCGCTACTGAGGGGGCATTGTCCGCCACGCGGCGCAATATTTCAGCGACTTTAAAACTCTTTAAAGGTGTACATTTTGTTCGTTTAAATGCGGCTGGTACGTCGGCAGGAGTCAATTTGAGTACGTCAAATAGCGGTGGTGCGGCATTTACCTTGCCCGATTTGACACCTGTAAGTGGCACTTCTTTCGTCAATATCAGTTATGTTATTCGTGTTAATTGCGAATACACGGATACGTTAACGCGGAATGACTTGATTGATGTGAAAGACGCTTGGGATTTTCGTTATAATATGGGCGCGTCTTCTGGTCTGACAGAATCTGATTTTTCAACGCCTTACCGCGACCAAATCAAAGTGCCGTTCTTTACAGTTTCGGTGTCAAATAATGCGACTGCGGCGCGAGTTGGTCAATGTTTTCAAAGAACAATTCTTGTCAATAACTCGGGTCTTGATGGTTATATCAAGGGTTTTGAGTATAAAAACACACAAGGTGCGGGTGTTTCTGTCCAAAGTATGACCATCAATGGACAAGCTGTTACCATGACCAAAACGCCTGTTTTCAATTTGGCGGGTGACACATCCATCGCGGTGACAGTACCTTCTTCTATTCTTCAATACAATACACGTGGACCTTCAGCACCCGCAAACGGTGATTTACTATTTGACCCGGATGAAACGGTGACAATTGTTGAAAAATTTTGCGTCGTCAATTGTAACAAATCACGGACAAGTACGCATGCCATGTCTTGGGGTTGCGATGACCGTTTTTGCAATACCATTTCACGACAAGACATCATCCGTTTAGGTGAAGGGCAAGTCAATGTCGGTTTTGTCGGTCAAGGCTCTATACCTGATGTTATTGGCGGCTATTGCCGCATTGGTCGTTCAACTGTTAAGTTTACGAATAATGGTGTTGAAGTTGACCCTGGCACGGCTGATATGTACGATTTAGAACTCGGTGTCGGCTTAGGCGATTCTATCTTATTGAGTAACAAAGGTTATCGTATTACGAAAATTACGGTTGCAGGTGTCGAATTACCGACCCCCTCAGTATCGTTGGCTGATTTACGCAACAATGCGTTGTTTACAACTGACCCTGACGGTGCGGGTGTCGGTTTAGCAGATGCCGATAACGACGGCTATTTTGATGATTTACCGGTTGGGAAAAATGTTGAAGTGACGATAGAATATGAGGTTGATTGCAATGCTTCTTTGTCTAATAGAGACGATAATTGCAAAAATGATTTTGAAACAGCCTTTAATGCACAATTGAATTATACCGATTTGTGCGGCGCGCGCAATCAAATTATTAAACCTCGCTATTTTGCACCTTTGAATGTCAATGATTTGGTTGAAAACTGTGCTGATCCAGATGCTTTTACAGATGAAAAACCTTTTTCGATTCAGCATCTTGAAAGACGCAATATCTTCAATTTTGAAAGAAATTGTAATGGACAAGAAGATATTTTGATCAAAGTGAAAGTGCCAACAGGCATTTTACCGATTCAAGACTCCATGTTTATGCTCCGTTTTACGGATACCATGTTTTTAAAAACCATGACGCAATCGGGCGATACAGTTTATCTTTCTTTCCGTATCGATTCAGTCAAACAAAAGGGTGGTTTGCCGAATGAATTGATAGCTGTAGATTATCTCAATGGTGATTATATGGTCAATTTTGGTTTCAAAGCCACATGTACAGCCGTTCCCGGTCCTACTGATTTTCCTATGGAATTGGCGTATTCATGTCCGCCTTGTGGTTGTCAACATGTTTGGTATTGCGATACTTTGGCAGGTCCGCGCATTCATTATGCCACGCCTCCTTGTGTCCCAAATGTCGCCTATGAATGCCCAAAAGGCTTAAAAACGACTGATTTTATAGCTTCGCGAACGACTTTAGGCTATACCGACGGAACTTACAAAACCCATATTTCGCCTTCTGATGCCAATTTGAAAGTGGCGATGTCTTGCGATTCAGTGCGTATGACCGTATTGAATGTCGTCGGAAATGACCCAATTTCTGACTCAATCGGTGTTCGCATTTCATACAATAATATTACAAAGGTGGCACAAACCAATTTGAACGATATTTTTATCTATGGTAAAGGTTTTGTTCAGTTTGTAAAAGGTGGTCAACCCTATAATTGCCCTGTTGACTCTTCTAACATTCGTGTTGTTAGAACTGACTCAACAAAAGCCATATATGTGGATTTGAGCAGTTGTCTGGCTTCGCTCAATATTGCCCCCCTCAGTCAAGGTGACTCTGTCAATTTCTATGGCTATTTCAGCGTCTATACGGATGGTCCTTATAAAAATACATTTGAAAAAATACCTCAATTTCGTGCTTATGGCTACCATATTGACGACGGTCAGGAATTCGCCTGTGATAATTTCGGAG
>JAYSQG010000280.1:0-21443 GCA_043721685.1 Saprospiraceae bacterium
CAAAAACTCACGTTTAAGTTTTTTGGCATCTTCGTCAGAAAGGAACGGAATATTGTTGAGGCGTGATGCAAGCTGGTCGCTTACATTTTTAAATGCTTCACGATCTGAAGCTGTAAATGTCGAAACTTGTGGTAATCGCTCATTTAAATGGTTGACCTGCGAGCCATTTTTCCAAAAACGGAAACAAACGTGTGGACCAGTAGCCAAGCCTGTTTGACCGACATAACCGATAACTTCGCCTTGTTTGACTCTTGTACCTGATGAAATGCCTTTTGCAAAACGGCTCATGTGCAAGTATTGCGTTTCGTAAGGCTTCATGTGGCGAATTTTGACATATTTGCCATTACCTCCGCCGCGCGTTGCTTCTGTCACAGTACCATCAGCAACGGCTAAAATAGGTGTACCTTCTGGAGCTGCATAATCGGTGCCGTAATGTGGACGATTGTAGCCTAAAATCGGATGAAAACGGTTTTTACTGTAATGAGAAGTAATTCGGCTATACTTCAATGGTGATTTCAAAAAGCCATCACGCATGGGTAAACCGCTTTTTTCGTACCAACCTTTTTCCTTACCATTGTCGAAATAAATAGCCAAAACAGGTTTTTCAGCATTGTGTTCTTTGATAGAAACACCTTTTAATGTTTTGACACCAACGGATTGACCTTCAACGAGTTCTTCTTCCCAAATCAGTTTGTATTCGTCGCCATCATTGAATTTCCGCAAGTCAAATTTATATTTCAACGCATCTTCAACTTCATCAGCTAATGCATAACTTAAACCTTGCTCAACCATCGTTTCCCACAAAGAGCTTTTAACTTTACCTGCAATTTCAAACTCACGGGTTGTAATGGCACGTTTAACTTCTTTGATGGTCACGTTTTTGAAATCAACGATAACAAAACGTTTCGCATCAGGTTCATAGATAAAATAATCATATCCTGTACGCGGGTCGCGGCTTAGAACTGTATAAGGCTTGCCGTCTTGAATTTTATTAAAATCATAATAAGGTTTAGCGACACGCGAAAGGCTATCAGCTTGTCGAGCCGTCAAACCACGCTTGGTGAGCATAACTGTAAAGACATCCTCATGCTGTATTTTGTCCTCAATAACGTTGAATGTATCCAATGCGAAGCCATATTTAACTGTCGGTGAAACGACAGATAACGCGCTCAGTTTGGGCGAAACGTTGCTGTTTTTAGTAATTAAAGAAGTTAGATTAGTCGCTTCTGTGAGGAAAAGAGCAGCAGTGCCAATGGCAGTAGCGGCGGTGAGTCTAACGATATTTTGTGGTTTCAGAAAATTGGTAAATAGATTTTTCGTAATAACCTGAACCTGATGATTCGTAATTTTATTTTTCATATTTTACTAACGATTGTCAAAAAAAGTGTGTCCTAAGAAATATTTTTAGCTGATTTTTCATTTCAAAACGATGATAAATTGTGTTCAGACGCAATGATAGAAAAAAATATCACGGATTGATATAACAAAAATGTTAAAATTTTCAAGAACCTTAAAAAAAAGCATTGTTTTTAAATAAATATAATGTTGGCAGAATATTAATTGGTTAATCAATTGGAAATTGTTGATTAGTTCTGCTAAACGAACAAAATGTCACTAATATTGTAAAAGACGTTTTTTAAAACTAATCCAAAGCTCGGTACCAATCCTTGGCTTTATAGAATTTTTACATTCGTTCAGAGAAAGAATATCGAAATAAGGCTCAAAATAGGAACGATACTCCTCACGCGTTCCACCAAAAGGCGGCCCTTGAAATGTGAAATTTTGATTGAACAAAACACCTTGTATAGACCCCTCAGTATCCAACAGTTCAAAACACTTTTGAGCATATTTAGGGCGCAACGATGGGTCAATAGCGCAGAAAAAGGTTTGTTCGATGATGAGGTCAAACGTCCCTTTTAGGTCAAAAAAATCACCAACAACCAACTGACTTTCTTTTAAATCAGGCAATTGTTTTTTCAGTTTTTCGATGGCTTCCTCCGCCCAATCGCATACTGTTATATTATAAAAACCATGCCGATAAAAATAGACGGCTTCATGTCCGCTACCTGCGCCAGGTATTAAAATGCGGAGGTTTCTATTTGTATTTTTTTCAACAAGATAATCAACGAATTCACGAATGGGTGTTGTGGCTTCGCCTGCATCCCAAGGTATAGAGTCTGTTTGCCAACGGTTTTTCCAATAGTTTTTATCGAGCATTTTCACGGATTTAGACCGATTCGGTTGATTTTTATTGATTTTGAAGCGGCAAATGTAATAAAAAAAGCCTCACAGTAAAAACAAAGTTCCAGATACTGATTCTTTATATGCATAATTTTTATTAAATATTTTGTTCCAATGTTATGAATTTATGGATTTAGTATTATTTTTGTTTTTTTTAATAAAAACTTATTTTTCACCTCTAAATTTCATAAAAATGCAAAAAGGCTTTAATTTCGCTACTCGCTACTCGCTACTCGCTACTCGTAATCTTATGTTTCTTTAACTACATTTTGCAAGCACAGAATGCTCCTTCCTTATTTACCGTAACTGACCTACCGAAAAAATTAACAAAAGTGCAGAACACTATGATTTCCAAAATCAAAAAGTACCCAAATGTAAAAGACGTACAGTATGTTAAAATTGATGATTACACAAAATGCATAGAAGGAGACTACCTTAATTTTACTATTCCAAATCAGCCTAATTTAATCAAAGCGAAGATTAAACGTTCTGAATTGTCTGAAAATGGCGATTACGTTTGTTATGCCCGTTTTGAGAATTGCTATGGTGAAATTTCGCTTATTAAATTAAAAGATAAGGTATTTGGCTCGATGTCTTATCAAGATAATATTTATCGAATTTATGGTATTGGGAAGGGATTGAGTGCCATACTCACGTTAAACGACAGTACAATAAAAGGAAAATGCGCTCTTGTAAATGAATCAAATACCCTTGAGCCTATTCACCCATTTAGTCAACCCGAAGTCATATCTCCTTGTTTAGCAGTCCCAGACATTCGTATTCTATGTTACTATACTGATGCTGCTGACAACAAAGACCCTGATGTTTCTCAAACAGCGGTTCAATGTATTAATGACTTTAGGAATGCTCTTGACAATAGTGGCGTTTCTATGCCAGTAGGTATAGGTTTTGAGTTAAAACCTTTGCATAATTTCGTAGAACAGTCAGGTTTTATAGAGCGTGATATTGATAGATTTGCAACGACAGTCCAAAGTGATAGAGTGACTTATCATGGGGATATTTGTGTGCTTTTGACAGATGGAAACTATGATTTTGGAAATACATTTGGTCAAGTGAAAGATGAAAAGATTCCTTCTGAAAAAGCTACCGCTTTTGCAATTGTTGAAGTTGAAGATGCCGCTACTCCAAGTCGTTGGGTATTTACACATGAGTTAGGGCACATGTTTGGTGGTAGACACCAAGGCAATGGTGTCGCATCAACTGCTCGTGGTATGCCATTTGATGTTGAATTTGGATTATTTGGCTGGGGGGTAAAAAGGTTTACGACAATTATGCACACATTGGATGACACATGGTTGGGTACAATAGGCACATTAGGTGCAAGAAGACGTGTTCTACAATATTCAAATCCCAATATCAACTATTTTGGAGTCTCGACTGGAAATTCTTCGTGTTGTAATGTTGCACAAGAGATAGAATTAAATGCTCTAAGAATAGCTGGTTTTGAAAGCGATCCCCTTATGTTTAGTGCAACAATTATAGGGCAAAGTCATATTTTTCAATCAGGTACGTATTATTGGGAACCCAATATTTCTTGTGGTAATGGTCCATATAGAACCAAATGGGATATTATGACACCAAATGGTTTAACTCTATGGAGTCGAGAAGTAGCTGATGATGGACTGTTTCGCTTAGATTTCTACCCATTTTCAACGCTTTCTCAATATTCATCCCTCACAATTCGTATGACTGTGCAGTCAAGTGATAATCAAACAAGGGTCGCTTACATGCTCCTTACTATTGACCCTCTGCCGATGATGATGAAGCCTGTGGATGGCAATATAAAAGTACAGAATACTCATGCCAACAATTTAGATAGTGATATCGAAAGTGTTGGTGCTGTATTTCCAAATCCAACAACGGTTAAAATTAATTTTGATTATATCTTGAAACGAGAAACAAACGTTAAAATAGCCATTGTTGATAGTCACGGTAGAGAAGTTAAATCATATCATTTGAGCAATAAATCAAAAGGTTACAATCAACAAGAACTTGATATTTCAAGCCTTCCAACAGGGATTTATATGTGTCGAGTGATAACCGATAATTCATTTAGTACTCAAAAGTTTTCAATCAATAAATAATATCAAACATGAAAAATATATTATTCATTTTATTTGCGCTCTCATTGATAATTATTAGTTGTAGAAAAAAAGGAGACGAACCCATTTTCGGTCAAATATCCTCTTTGTCTTTTGACGGTAAGCAAATAATAAGACCTAATATGACACTACAAATTCTCGGTTATGATGGTACTTCACGTTGCAATATTCAACAGTATAGTATTGCAATAAAAATAAATTCACCTAACAATGATATATCAGAAAAAATTGGTATCCTTGATATTCCAATGTCAAAAACAGGTATCATAAAAGTAAATAGAGATACGAGCATTAATAGTTGTGATACTTTAACCTTTGCGAGCTATCACATGACAGAAGGTGGCGATGTTACTGTTGCTACTTTTATTCCTTTAAGAAATGCGGACAACTTTATCAATATTCAATCTTTTAATGCAAAGACAAAAGAGGCAAAAGGCAAATTTAAATTGACACTTGTAAATACAGATTATTCTCAATATCCAAAACAGTTCGGCTATCGAGATACGATTGTTTTTGAAAGTGGCGACTTTACAGTGCCTTGTGTAAACTAAATTGCCTTCTTCAAATCGTACAAAAGCCGACCCCTCAGTAAAAAAGGTCGGCTTTTGTTGTCTTTAAACAATTTTTTCAAACTCCATGCACCAAACATCCTTTTTAGCTCATCTTATCTTCTGTACCTTTATCTCTTCACATTTTAAACAGATACATTATGGCTCAATTTCAAACTAAGACTAAATCACCTCATGTGGACATGACACCAATGGTGGATTTAGGTTTTTTACTCATCACTTTTTTTATGCTGGCAACTTCGTTTTCAAAGCCAAAAGTCATAAAAATGATTGAACCTGATGACTCGGGTGATTTTACTAAACTGAATTGCAACCGTGCTTTAACCTTAATCCTTGACGAGACCAATTATGTCAAATACTATACGTGTCCGTCGGTTGAGCAGGGTAGGGCAGACAGTGTTGACTTTTCGAGGAATGGCTTGCGTGCGCTTATTTTGAATCGTCAGGAAGCGGCAAAGGTGTATTTCAACAACGAAAAACCGCTTATCGTTTTGCTGAAAGCAACAGAAAAAGCGCATTACAAACACCTGATTGATGCCATTGATGAATTGAGTATTACCAATGCCGTTTTTACTTTGGCGAAGATGGAAGGGATTGATTCGACATATTTAGGCATCAAAAATTGATTTTTATGTAAAAAAAGTGGTTTTCCACACACCAAAACACCCCCTCAGTATCATCTTCTTATTTAACGGCGCGTCGTAGGTTTAAACGATTATTTCTTTCACTTTTTAAAATTCCCGTTTCATGGAAAATTATTTGGAACGCGACTTGGACGACATTTTGTTCGAGCATCGCAACCGAGCCTATGGCGCTTATGCCCTGCGTAAAGCTTATGCGAGACGCATTAAAAAAGCCTCTTTCTGGGGTTTAGCATTCTTTCTTTTCCTTGTCAGCAGCCCTTTGATTGCGGTGAAAATGACACCTAAAAGACTGCTTACTGACAATACAGAAGTTAAGTTGATAGAACCGCCAAAACAGGAAATTAAAAAGCCTGTCGTGCCGCCACCAACACCGCCACCGCCGATGAAAAAAATAGCGATGCATCGTTTTACAATGCCAACAGTAACACTTGAAACAGAAAAAGAACCGACACGCATCGTGCCGCCCTCTGATTCATCTATTCAAATTGGCAACAAAAACGTCGATGGGGAAAAAACAACGGCTTATATACCCCCCTCAGTACCAACGGTCTCTTTACCGCCGCCACCTGAGAAAGAAGATAAAAAAGTGGTGGATGACCCTGAATTCATCGTTGTCGAACAACAACCAGAGTTCAAAGACGGTCTTAAAGCCTTGTATCGGTTTTTGTCTGACAATATAAAATACCCTACGATTGCTCGTGAAAACAACATAGAAGGGACGGTTTTTGTCGGTTTTGTCGTAGGCAGAGATGGTACTATTAGAGATGTTGTTGTAAAAAGAGGCTTAGGTGGTGGTTTGAATGAAGAAGCAGTACGGGTTATTCAACTGATGCCCAAATGGAATCCAGGGAAACAAAATAGCAAAGCGGTTTCAGTGGCTTTCACCTTGCCGATAAAGTTTAGATTGGAATAATATGACGAAGGAAATTGAGGGTTGAGCATTATTTTTCAAAATAAGTCTTAACCCTCAATCCTTAACTCCTAATAAAATTTCTATTTTTGCCAAAAATTAAGAATTATGAGCGAGGAAAGAAAAAGTATGTTGCCGTTTTATTTTCGGATGTTGATATCCATAGGCTATTTGGTACTCGGCATGGTCGTCCTTACGACAGATGCGGGTTTAATAATGACGGGCAGTAAAGCATTCGGATGGGTTTTTGGCAGTTTATGCATAATATATGGCCTGTTCCGAATGTATCGAGCGCGTAAGGGGATGGATAAGTCCTCCGTAGAAAACTAAAAATAATTAGACAGAAATGAAAAAATGGGTTTTATTTTTAACCGTAATTGTTTGTTTTTCAATGGGTTGTGCCAATCAGTCGTCATCGTCAGCCGAAGAGGTAGATACCCCCGTATCGGGTAAAATTAATGTTTCGGTTGACGAAACGTTGACACCGATTGCTCTAGCTGAAGCGGATATTTTTCAACATCACTACGAAAAAGTACACTTGACGGTACGTGAACGTTCGGAATATGACTGTATTCAAGATCTTTATAATGACAGTGCAAAAGTTATTATGATTGGGCGACAATTGGCTGAACAGGAAATGGCTGCTTTCAAAAGTATGAACTATGTGCCTTTGCAAACGCAGATTTGTACTGATGCCATTGCCTTTATTGTGAATCCAAGTAATCGAGATACGGCATTGACTTATGAGCAGGTTTTGGGCATATTGAAGGGGAAAATAACGAATTGGTCACAAATCAGTAGCAAACGTTCAGGCGATATTTCTATTGTTTTTGACAACCCTAACTCTGGAACGGTGAGTTATTTACTCAAAATGTCGGGTGAAAAAACGATGCCTAAAAATGCGTATTCGTTGAAATCGAACCTCGAAGCAGTCAATTATGTCTCGACACATGAAAATGCGATAGGTGTCATTGGTTGGAGTTGGATTTCAGATTCTGACGACCCTGTTACACATGAGTATTTGAAAAAAACACGCCTTGTTAGTATCGCCCGAGCTGGTGAAAAAGTATTCTACAAACCTTATCAACTCAATTTGATTGAAGGCAAGTACCCCCTCAGTAGAGCCGTTTATATGATTCAACGTGAGAGGCGAACGGGTTTGGCAACAGGTTTTACCACCTTTATATATGGTGAGATTGGGCAAACAATTCTTTTGAAAGCTGGACTTTTACCTGTAAATCAACAAGAGAGGAACATGGAGATGATAGTCAGACCGATTGGTGAGGTGAAAAATCAGCCATAATGCAGAAATGTACCCATAGAAAGTGTTTTTAATCCGAATCATTAAGGATGTTTAATTTGAACGTTTAAAAACGACGAAATAAAATTTTTTAACCTTTTGCCTTTGTTAGGCACAACCATTTTGTAATTTTGTGCATCTTTTAATAATAATTCGGAAAACAGGTATTTGTAAAGTTTAAAATTTCATTAACTAAAATTGGAGAAACCTTTTTGTTTGTCTGCGTCTTAATAGTAGTAATGAGTAGAAAGTATTGATTTTGCAGAGTTTTGGCAAATTTTTAAACAAAGAGTCAAAATTACTGAGGGGGTAAAATTTTTGTAAATTTATAGTTATTCCCTTTTTTAGATGAGCAACTCAATACATGATGATTCAAAGCGACGTTAGTAAAACATATTCTTCACAACATCCACAACATAAAATTGACAATGAAAAAAATCCAGATTTTTGCCGCGCTACTCCTTTTCGCTTGGACAATGAACGCACAAACAGCTTTAGACGAGGCTAAGAAAAAAATCGTCAATGAGAACTACAAAGAGGCAAAAGCAATGCTCGAATCGTACATTGCTTCAGAAAAAGACACGGAAAAACAAGCAGAAGCCTATTTTTGGATAGGGGAGTCCGACTATCGGAACTTGATTGAGGAACGCCCACAAGAAGCGATGGAAAAAGCACGTGAGCAATTCAACAAAGGATTGGCAATCGAAAAGAAAAGCCCACATTGCCTTGTTGGTATGGGTAAATTGTTGCTTGATAAGAAAAATGAAAAAGAGGCTTTAGATCTTTTTGAAACGGCTATTCGCAGTTCCAGAGGCAGACCATATAGAGAAGGACATCCTGATATTTATATGCTTATTGGCGATGCTTATTTGAACAGTCAGAATCCAAATATTGAGCAAGCCGTAGCAAATTATACCCGAGCTCGTGACATCGAGCCTAAACCTGCTGTGGTTTGGATTAAGATGGGCGATGCAAAAATGGCTAAAAATGATGCTGGTGGTGCAATGAGTGACTACGAAACAGCGTCTCAAAAAGACCCTCAAAACCCTGAAGTTTACTTGAAACGTGCGTTGATTTGGCAACGTGCCAGCAAATATGATAAAGCCATCGAAGAGGCAGAAGCAGGTCGTAAGATTGATGATAGTTATGCTGCGTTCTGTAAACTTTTGGCTGAATTGCACTACAATAATGGCAATTATGATAAAGTAACAGGTGACTTGGACTGTTATTTAGCAAGAACGAAAATAGAAGACCCAGATGCCCGTTTGCGTTTTATAAAATTCTTGACATATTCAGCCAAGGATTATGACCGTGCTATCGCGGAATCTAAGAAATTTGCAGAGCATAATCATGCAGACAAACACCCCACAGTATATCGCTGGTTGGCTTGGTCTTATTTTGAAAAAGCACTTTTGATTGAAAAAGAAAAGAAATATGAGCCTCCTTATGGCGATGATTGGAAAATGTTGATGGAAGAATCTAACAAGGCTTCTAAAACTTTGTTCCACATGTTACCAGCTGATCGTGTCGTGGACTATGACTATAACTATGCGGCACAATCGGCACAAAAGTTAGGTAATATGGAAGAAGCAATCAAGTTTTCCGAAGAACTATTAAAATTAGATTCTACAAGAACTTGTGAGATTTATTCAGGATTTATCACAGCGTATTACGGTCAGAAAAACATCAAAGAAGGTTTGGCGATGCTTGATAAAAAGGTTGCAAAAGACTGTAAAGGCACTTATTCTGAATATTTCTTAGCGATGTATTATGCTAACGCTGTCACTCGTGAATATGAACGTTCGGTTAAATACGCTGATAAATACATCGAAATTGTGCCTGCAGGCTCTGATGGTTATTATTTCAAAGGTTTGTCACAAACACAATTGGATACCTCAGACACGAATCCACTTTGGTTGGCAAAACCTACTTATGAAAAGTTGATTGAGCTTTATGAAGCTAAACCTGATGATGAGCGCGCAAAAGGTTATGTACCAACGGCTTATAACTATATGGGTATTTACCATGGTACTCTGCAAGATTTGGTAAAAGCTAAAGAGTTTTTCAATAAAACTTTAGCGATTGATCCTACTAACAAAACCGCTTTAAGTTATGTGGCCAAAATTGATGGGAAATAGATGCGTCTAAAATAGTGATTTAGCAGTAAAAATGCCCTTTCGAGTTCACACTTCAAAGGGCATCTTTTTTTGTAAAATTACTGAGGGGTCTAAAAAAGGCAAAAGGCAAAGTGCAAGTTCTCACTTGCTCTTTGCCTTTTTGTTTTTTTTAGACTTTTTTAACGATTGATTTTGTTCACCTTGCCGTCTTCACCGAAAAGTTCACGACTTTTGCGGTTATAGGCATCAGCAGCTTCTTCAGCAGTGTCGAACATACCCAAGTGAATAGATTTACGATTGGCTGAAATGACCGCACGGTAGCGGTTGTTTTCCTTATAGACACCCGTATAACCTACATGGTTACTCGTTTTTCTCTGCCGACTTGCAACTGCGCGGCTTCGCCAAACAATGTTATCAATACGGCAATCTAATTTGTCGCCATTTTTAGCACCAACAAGGTTTTTGATGCTTGAGCGTTGGTCAGCGAGAAATTTTTCTGCCAAAAGCTTGTGGAGATAGATAGTTTCGGTTTTGTAACCACTACCATCAGCTTTTTTCCACGTTTTTTGGAATACAACGCAACCACTTGAATGTTTGCGAAGATTATCTACGAATTTTACTTGAGACAGATAAGAATCTGTGGTCAAATATTCATAGATTTTGTCGTCAACGATAACGCTATCGTCGGAGTTTTTAAGCTTGATTTTTACTAACACGTTCAATTATTTTTGATGAGTGAATATTGTTTTACATCGTGGTTCTTCAAAATTTAGTTAAGTATTCGATAGTAGCAAAATTATAAAAAGATGTAGTAACAACAATTATTTTTCAATAAATTTTTCGTCATTTTTATAACACACTTTGTTTTTCTCATATTATTAACGTAGAATGTCTTGTTATTGATTCCGTCGTCTTGTAAATTTTGTGTTAAAATTAAGTCTTTTTTTTTAAAAATGCAAATTATACAGCTATAAAATTATGATTAATGATAATGAATATATTCAACGCTGTTTTGACCTCGCTCGTTACGGCATCGGCAGCACTTCGCCCAACCCTTCTGTTGGTGCTGTAATTGTTGACAGAAAAGGCAGAATAATTGGAGAGGGCTGGACAAGCCCTTTTGGTGGAGCACATGCTGAAGTGAATGCGGTGGCTTCTGTCAAACCCGAAGATAAGCCTCTTTTGAAATCTTCAACTATTTATGTCTCGCTAGAGCCTTGCATTCATTTCGGCAAAACGCCCCCTTGTGTTGATTTGATCCTAAAACATAAAATTCCTCATGTTGTCATCGCTTATTCTGACCCTTTTCCAAAAGTATCTGGCAAAAGCATCGAAAAACTCAAACAAAATGGTGTTGAAGTGACCCTTTTGCCTCCTCTTGACACCCGTAGCAAACATGCGACTTTGCAACCTTTTTTTACAAATAATTCGTCCAAACGCCCATATGTTATCCTAAAATGGGCTGAAACTGCTGACGGATACATCGGAAAGGCAGACGAGACTATTCCAATCAGCAATATATATGCAAAACGACTGGTTCATAAATGGCGCAGTGAAGCCGATGTTATCATGGTCGGTACGAACACAGTTGCCTTAGACAATCCCGAATTGACGAATCGTCTCTACTTTGGAAAATCGCCCATTCGAGTGGTTTTAGACCGTAAAAGGCGATTACAGAATAACCTCAATATTTTTGACAATTCAGTAAAAACACTTATTTATACTGAGGGGGGCGATTTTGTTGAAAGTGCTAAAGACGTACATTATCGTCATGTAACTTTTGATACCAACTTGATTCCAAATGTTTTGGATGACCTTCGTAACCAAAATATTGGTATAGTATTCGTAGAAGGAGGTGCTCAACTGCTTCATTCTTTTATCGAAAAAGGGCTTTGGGATGAAGCGCGGGTATTCAAGTCTTCAGCTACAAACATTCGTGAAAGTGGTGTCTCTGCTCCAAAAATACCATTCGTTTGTTTAGAACGAAAACTGCAATTATTTGATAATCAATTACTTATTTTTAGGAACGCTTAACGTTGGGGGTTAAAGTTTTCTTAAAGTACCTTGCAGTAAAGCACTCGCTTTTGGTTATTCCGTCTTAAAGTGGTTATTTTGTTCATAAGAATTTTTTAAAAAATAATTGTATAATAATGAGAAGCTATAAGACGATACTATTTGTCTCTTTTTTGCTTGTAACGACGGGGTTTTCAGGTATAAAAGCGCAGGAGAGTTTGCAATGGTATGCAATTGATAAAGTAGAGCAGGCTGCTAAAAAAACGCATAAAAAGGTTCTTATTGAGGTTTTTACTAATTGGAGTGATGGTTTTCGGCAATTGGAACGCAACGCCTTGAATCAACAACAAATAATCAATTATCTCAATGAAAGATTTTTGACCGTCAAATTTGATGCTGAAACCCGTTCTGAAGTTAATTTTCGCAGTAAAGCATATCATTTTGTCAGTCAAAGCGGCGTCGGTTTTAACGAATTGGCTTCTGAACTTTTGCAAGGGCAAATGGTCTATCCGACTTTGGTTTTTTTAGATGAAAATATGAACCTCATCCAAACAATTCAATATCGTTCTCCAGAACAGTTTGAGATGATTATCACTTATTTCGGCGATGACAATCACAAAAAAATGCCTTGGAAAAAATATGAACAGAACTATATTCCTATGAAGCGGTAACTTGGGTTTCGGTATTAGGATATTTGTAGAATAAAAAAGACAGCCACCTTCTGTGTAAAGAAAGTGGCTGTCTTTTTTATTGAATTCGAAAACCCTAATTTCCGAATAACCTAATACCGAATCCCTATTTTGCGGGTAAAAACTTTTGAAAAATAGTTAGAACGCTTTTTACCAAGGCTAAATCGGGCATTTTTGAGTTCTTTTCAGCCTTTTCTTCATCAGACTTTGTGGTATGCGTAATCGATTCGACAGATAACGCACGCTCAATTGGCGTTGTGTTGACGTAAACGAAACAAGTCAAGCTCAATAGAATGAGTGAAGCGAAAAAGGTAGATTTTAAAGACTTACTTTTCATTGTGGCAGATGATTTTAGTTTATAGACAACAAAATTACAATTTTTTGACAGAAATAGTTCATTTTAAGGTTAAGAATTTGTTAAAAAATGTGACTTTTTCTTAATCTTGCAGAACTTTGGTAATGGTGAATAATTTAATGGTGAATGGTGAATAGTTCAATAGTGAATGGCGAATTTTGCAAACAGTTGATAACCAATTATTTGTAATTATTTGTAGTAAACATTCACAACATTTATTCCTATTCTATTACTAAGAGCGTCTTGAACATAAAAAGGTTACAGGCAGGAATAAAAAGTGTAGAAAAATTCACCATTCACCATTAAACTATTCACCATTCACCATTAAATTATTCACCATTCACCATTATTGAAGACTTATTCTCTATACGAACTCAATGAGTTTTTACGGCGCGTTGTTGCCCTCAATTTCAGTGAATCGGTGTGGGTAACGGCTGAAATGGGGCAGATTTCGCTGTCTCGTGGGCATTATTATATCCGTTTGCTTGAAAAAGAAGGGGAGGATATTATTGCAGAAATGTCGGCGGTCGTTTGGTCGTCAGATTTTAAGCGCATTCAACGCGTTTTTGGTGCAGCAACAGATGGGGTGCTTTCAGAAGGTATGGAAGTCCGGTTGAAAGGTCGCCTTGATTTCCATGAGCGGTATGGTTTGAAATTCATCGTCGAAGAAATTGACCCAACTTATACGATTGGTAAATTAGAAATCCAAAAACGTAAGCTCATTGCAGAACTACAAAACGAACAACTTTTAGGCCTCAATGCAACTTTACCGCCCCCCTCAGTATGGCAGCGTATTGCCGTCATTTCAAGCGAAACAGCAGCAGGTTGGGCAGATTTTCAAAGTCATATTTTGGAAAACATGCACGCTTATCGGTTTGATATTCAGTTGTTTCCGTCTGCCATGCAAGGACAGCATGTTGAAAAAGAATTATTGCAACAACTGTCACGTATTGAATCGGAAAAAGACCGTTTTGATGCTGTTGTCATCATTCGAGGTGGTGGTGCCAAATTGGATTTAGCCGCTTTTGACAACCCCTCTTTATGTCGGGCTGTGGCGAAGTTTCCTTTGCCTGTTTTGACAGGTATTGGGCATGAAGTGGATAATACGGTTTTGGATATGGTGTCATTCATCGCTTTAAAAACGCCGACTGCGGTAGCTGATTTTTTGATTGAACGCAACGGGCAGTTTGAAAGTGACCTCATAGAAATGGGTTATTTTTTGAATCAATACGTTCAAAACAGGCTTTATACTGAGGGGGGGGATTTGTCGAAAATAGACAATTTTCTACAATTTCAAACCGCTTTTTTTATCAAAAACCAAGTACAAAAATTGGAATATTGCGCCAATGAATTGCCTAAAATGGTCGCTCAATTATTGAAATTTGAAAACAATCAATTGGATAATACTTTGAAAATCATAGACTTAATGGGTCTTGAATCCACTTTGAAACGCGGTTTTTCTATTACAAGAAAAAATGGAAAAGTCGTTTCAAGCATTAACGATGTTCAAAAGGGAGATGAAATAGAAACCCAAGTTTCTGACGGCACAATATTGAGCCAAACCATATAACAATTTAACAATACAGCCATACAAACATTCATTCTATGTCAAAAAAGAAATCTGATTTTTCCTACGATGCAGCGATGCAAGAAATTCAAAACATTGTCGCAGAACTCCAAAATGAAAACGTCGGCGTTGATGCCCTTGCTGAAAAAGTACACCGTGCTTCTGAACTCATCAAAATGTGTCGTGAGAAATTGCGGCAAACTGAAAGTGATGTGAAAGACGCTTTGGGTGATTTTATAGCGTAATATAATTTTATAGTTATGAAAAATCGTTTTGTAGTTGAAAACACGATATTCATTAATTCAATTTACAAAGTTTAGAGAAAAAAGTAGCTTTGCCCTCTCAAAATCACTCAATCATAGACTCACTCATTCGACATGAAACAATATCACGACCTTTTACGACACGTATTATATACAGGTACAGAGAAATCAGACCGTACAGGTACTGGTACAATCAGTTGCTTTGGTTATCAGATGCGTTTTGACCTTGCCGATGGTTTTCCATTGGTGACGACTAAGAAACTGCATCTGCGCTCTATCATTTATGAATTGCTGTGGTTTTTGCGTGGCGAAACGAATATTCAGTATTTGAAAGACAATAAAGTGTCAATTTGGGATGAATGGGCAGATGAAAATGGCGATTTAGGACCCGTTTACGGCAAACAGTGGCGGCGTTGGGAAACTGCAGATGGTCGTGTGATTGACCAAATGGCATGGTTAGTCAATGAAATTAAGCGCAATCCCGATTCGCGTCGCTTGGTGGTCAATGCTTGGAACGCGGGGGAAATAGACAAAATGGCTTTGTCGCCCTGCCATTGTTTGTTTCAGTTTTATGTTGCCGATGGCAAATTGAGTTGTCAACTTTATCAGCGTTCTGCAGACACATTTTTGGGCGTACCTTTTAATATAGCGTCTTATGCCTTGTTGTTGATGATGGTGGCACAGGTTTGTGGATTGGAAGTTGGGGAGTTTGTGCATACCTTTGGCGATGTACATTTGTATTCAAACCATATTGAACAAACAAAATTGCAATTATCAAGGGAATTACGCCCTTTGCCGACGATGCGTATCAACCCCTCAGTAACTAACTTGTTCGATTTCAAATATGAAGACTTTACTTTAGAAAATTATGAACCGCATCCGCATATCAAAGCGGTTGTTGCGGTATAATAATTTCCGCAGACATTCGCTAAGTGTTGAGGTGATCCAAAATCACCCCGACTCTTAGCCAAAAGCAACTGTGGAAAACTTTCTGTCAAACTTTTGTCACGATTTATTTGGCGAACGTATATAGATATCTATATTTGCAGCCGAAATTTAGAAAACGAAAAATCACCTTATTGTAGAGTTATGCTTTCCAATTGCTTTTAATCCACAATAAAAGTGATTTTCAACTTCCATTTTCAAGTTTTCAAAAAAATGAAATCAAATTCAATTTTGTTTTAAATTTAGAAAACGTCTAAATAGATTTAACAAGTTCTTAACTATTTGGTAAAGTAAAGTGCAATTGTATTTTTGCATCACTTTTCAAGGACAATTGACAGAATAAACACAATTGTTCGAAGGTTAAAAAATAAAATCGTCATACAAATGATGTCTAATTTATTGAAAATCAGGCTTTTACAAGTATTCTTTTTACTGTTGGTCTCTTACCAACTTTCTGCGGCTGATGCAAAAGCGGGTAAAACCCTTTTCATTACGAACTGTGCTCAGTGTCATGCGAAGAACATGAAAGACAAGTTGACAGGTCCACCACTCGCTAAAGCGGTTGAGAATTGGGGCGGCGACAAGAAGCTAATGTACTCATGGGTGCGTAACTCACAAGCGATGATTGCTTCTGGCAATGCGCGCGCTGTTGCAGTATGGAATGAATATAAGCCTACGCAAATGAATGCGTTTCCAACTTTAACAAACGATGATATTGATAATATCTTCGCTTATGTTGACGAAACGGTTAAAGGTGGGGGGGCTACTGCAAAAGGACCTGTTGTAGATGGTGCTCAGCCTGGAAAAGAAGACAACACCTTATTATATGGTGTCGCTTTCTTTATTTTGGGTGCTTTGGCAATCGTCTTGTCTCGTATCATCAATAACTTAAAGAAAACATCGGCTGAACAAGCAGGTGAAACTTTCACTGAAAGGACTTGGACAGAGGCATTGACAAGTAAAGGAGTTGTTGGTTTCATTGTTTTCGCCTTGATTGTTTTAGGTGGTTACACCACTGTCAATAATGCGATTTCATTTGGTCGCCAACAAAACTACGCACCTGACCAGCCTGTTAAGTTCTCGCACGAAACACATGCAGGTATCAATAAAATTGATTGCCAATATTGCCATGACGGTGCACGTCGCTCGAAAAGTGCAGTTATTCCTGCTACTAATACGTGTATGAATTGCCACAAAGCGATTAAGGTAGGTTCAAAATACAAAACAGCGGAATTGACTAAGGTTTTCGTTTCAACAGGTTTTGACCCTTACACAAGCCAGTATATCCAGAACTATGACAATTTGAAGGAAGACGAAGTTGCCGCTATTTTCAAAAAGTGGATTTCATTCAACTATCGGGATGAGCGTAAAATGGATTTGGAAGGAAAAGCGTCTGGTGACGAAACGGCTTTTGTCAATGACCAATGGGATAATATCGCTTCTTCTTTGAAGACAGAATATAAAGATAAAGTTCAAGGGCCGATTGAGTGGAAACGGGTTCACAACTTACCTGACCATGTTTACTTTAATCATGCTCAACACGTTGCAGTAGGTAAAGTACAATGTCAAAGTTGCCACGGCAAAGTTGAAAAGATGGAAGTTTTGAAACAACATGCCCCCCTTAGTATGGGCTGGTGTATCAACTGCCACAGAGGTACAGAAGTGAAGTTCAAAGACAACGACTTCTATAAAAACTATGCACGTTATCACGAAGAAATCAAAAAAGGGACTCGTGAAAAAGTGACAGTTGAAGACATCGGCGGTTTGGAATGTCAAAAATGCCACTATTAATTGATTATTGTTGATTGATTATTGAATATTATGAATAAGATACCACACGCTGTTTTATTATTTATTAGTGCTTTTATAGGTACATTAATATTTGATTTATTTTCGAATGGCGGTTCGTTCAATTGGGTTAGAAATATTTTTGTTTCGCTCACGATGACTTTGGTGCTTGTTTATATTGGCAATAGAAAAAAGAAAAATTATTAATAAAATAGCCCTCTGATACTGAGGGGGTGCTTTATATAAAAAGTAACTCAAAATTTTCAAGATAATGGATTTTAATAACCAAGAAGTTTGGGTTGGGGTAGAAGATTTGACGAGAAACGAACAGTTTGTCGCACAATCAAAAGAGGAGTTTCCAGCAACACTGACAGATGCTTTGCAATCGGAAAACAACGGTTTTGCAGCTAATCGTCGTGATTTTTTAAAGTATCTCGGTTTTGGTCTCGGCGCAGCAACCATTGCTGCCAGTTGTGAAATTCCTATCAAAAGGGCAATTCCTTACGTTACCAAACCAGACACCATCGTTCCAGGCATAGCGAATTATTACGCTTCGTCTTTCGTGCAAGGTGGCGACTATTGCTCGGTTTTAGTAAAAACACGCGAAGGTCGTCCGATTAAAATCGAAGGTAATTCGATGTCGGGTGTAACAAAAGGTGGTACGAGTGCACGTGCACAAGCATCAGTCTTAAGTTTATATGACATCAACCGTATTCAAGGTGCGGGTACTGTAAAAGACGGTGCAATCACACTTTTGAAAGGCGGTTTTTCTGAATTAGATACGATTATTGGTGGCAAAATTACTGAGGGGTCTCGTATCCGTATTGTGTCTAATACGATTATTAGCCCAATGACGAAAAACGCGATTGCGGATTTTGCTAAAAAATATAAAAACACACAGGTAGTTGTTTATGACCCTGTTTCTTCGGCGGCTATCTTATCGGCTAATGAAAAGACATTTGGTTCGGCAGTTATGCCTGATTATAAGTTTGAAGATGCGGATGTTATCGTTTCTTTCGGTGCGGATTTCTTAGGCACTTGGGGTTCGCCAACAGAAAACGCAATGGGTTATGCCACAAAGCGTAAAGTTTCAGTTGAGAATCCTTCGATGAGTCGCCACATTCAAGTTGAAAGCATGATGAGCATGACAGGCTCAAATGCAGACAATCGGATTTTGGTGAAACCGTCAGAACAAGGTGCAGCTATCGCTTTCTTGGCTTCGCAATTAGGCATTGCAGCAAATGTGCCTGAGTTAAATGACAAAGCGAAAAAAGGTTTGACAAAAGTAGCGGCTGAATTGGTTGCTGCAAAAGGAAAATCAATCGTTATCAGTGGTTCAAACAACGTTAACGAGCAAGTTTTAGTCAATGCGATTAATAATGCGCTTGGTAACTATGGCAAAACACTTGATTTCGCAAGTGCTAACTTGATGCGTCAAGGCAATGATACAGATGTTCAAACATTGATTTCAGAAATGGAATCGGGTAGTGTTGACGCTGTTTTTGTTTTGAATGCCAACCCTGTTTTTGAATTGCCAAATGGCGATAAGTTTGCAGCGGCAATGAAAAAAGTAGGTTTGTCAGTCTCTTTCAATCAAATCGTTGACGAAACGACTGCCGCTTGCCAATACGCAGCACCTTCTCACAATTACCTCGAATCTTGGGGGGATGCACAACCTAAAATTGGTCATTTAAGTTTAATACAGCCGACAATTGCGCCTGTTTTCGCTACGAGACAAGCAGAATCGAGCCTACTTACTTGGGCAGGAGCGGCAGTTACAGATCCTTACGAATATTTGAAAACGTTGTGGCAAGGAGCATTTTTCCCGAAACAACGTGAATATACTTCTTTCCAATCATTCTGGGATGCGACTTTGCACGATGGCGTTTTAGCTGTGAGTGATGTAAGTGGTGCAAAAGGTTTCAATTCAGGAGCCGTTGCAGCAGCAGTCGCGGGTGGTGTAACACAGCCTAATGCGAATAAAGACGCTATCGAAATCAGTTTCTACGAAACAGTGAATATCGGTGGTGGTCAATATGCGAACAACCCGTGGTTGCAAGAAATGCCTGACCCAGTGACACGTACCGTTTGGGGTAATATTTTAGCTGTGCCAATTGAGTTTGACGGTGTCAATAACTTTATTGGTAGTATCGAGAACCTTAAAAATATCAAAGACGGCGATAAAGTTGACGTAGAGATGGGTGGCAAAACATATACATGTGTTGTTGTTCGTCAATTTGGTCAAATGAAAGGTACAGCGGCAATTGCCTTAGGTTATGGTCGTGCAAAAGCGGGCACTTGTAGTGGTTATGGCACAAATGTCAACCCTGCGATACCCCTCAGTAATGGGATGCCGCAATACTTTACAACGGCAAAAATCAGCAATAAAGTAGGACATGACGACGACTTCGCTTGTGTACAACACCACCACACAATGGGTGTTAAAGCATTGGGCAAAGAAGAAGGTGTTGTTATCAATGCTGATGAGAAATCATTGGGTTGGAAAGGTTTTCAAGGCTCTTTGGTTGACAGAACGGTTATCCGTCAAGGCAATTTGAAGGATTTGAAAGGTCTTGTTGAAAAATTACACGAAGAAAAGAAAGAATTTGATCATCTCAACGCTCAAACGTTGTATCGCGGTCACCAGGATAAATACATGAGTGGTTTACATTGGTCAATGCACGTTGACTTGAATGCTTGTATCGGTTGCGGGGCTTGTACAGTCGCTTGTATGGCTGAAAACAATGTACCTGTTGTCGGTAAACATGAGGTGAAACGCCACCATGAAATGACTTGGATTCGTATTGACCGTTATTATTATGGTGATGTCGAAAATCCAAATACGGTTTACCAACCGATGATGTGTCAGCACTGCGACAATGCGCCTTGCGAAAACGTATGTCCTGTAAATGCGACCAACCACTCGGCAGAAGGTTTGAATCAAATGGCTTATAACCGTTGTATTGGTACACGTTATTGTGCCAACAACTGTCCTTATAAAGTACGTCGTTTCAACTGGCAAGACTACACGACTGCGGATATTTTCCCAATGAATGAGCGTAAATTGACAGGCTCAACGCTTGGTTTCTCTTCTGAAATGCCTTGGGGTGCTGACAACTTGACACGTATGGTTTTAAATCCAGACGTTACAGTTCGTACTCGTGGTGTTATTGAAAAGTGTTCTTTCTGCGTTCAACGTATTCAAGAAGGTAAATTGACGGCTAAAAAAGAATCACGCCTACTACGCGATGGCGATGTTAAAACAGCTTGTCAAACAGCTTGCCCAACAGGAGCAATTAATTTTGGTAATCGCAACGACAAAGGCAGTGATATCAGCAAAACATTGAAATCGTCGTTGAACTATCGCGTTTTGGAAGAAGTCAATACAGATTCAAATGTGTCTTACTCTGCAAAAGTGATTAACAAAGACGAAACGTTAGACGCTTAAATAATGATGAATTATGAATGATAAATGATGAATTATTTAATATTCATAGTTCAAAAGTACCCCCTCAGTATAAAGAGGTTTTTTAAAGATAATTTTATTAAAAAGAATCATAAACGATTGATTTTTAAAAGTTTGAATAGAAAAATGGGTGTGTTGGATTGCAAAATTCACCATTCACCATTCACCATTCACCATTAAAAAGTTAATCGCTAATAATCAATCAGAAATGAGTACGATTGTAGCACAAGTAAGGAAACCGTTAATTCTTGGTAGCAAAACCTACCACCAAATAACGGAAGATATTTGCCGACCAACGGAGGCGACACCATCGAAAGAGTGGATCATCGGTTTTATCGTAGCAGTATCAGCGCTCGGTTTGTATTTGTTCAGTGTAATCTGGACAGTATGGAACGGCATCGGTTCATGGGACTTAAACCGTACCGTCGGTTGGGGTTTGGACATTACCAACGT
>JAYSQG010000281.1:0-9197 GCA_043721685.1 Saprospiraceae bacterium
TTGTTATTGGTTACTCGTGAAGTAAACATTCCTAATTACCAATCCCTAATCCCCAATCCCCAATCACTAATAACCATTAACAAAATGTCAATTCAAGTAACACCGATGCTCCCCATGGTTGACCTCAAAGGTCAATATCACAAAATAAAAGACGAAATAGATGCTTCTATTCAAGAATGTCTCGATACGGCAGCCTTTATCAATGGCGCGCACGTCAAGTCTTTTCAAAAGAATTTAGAGGCTTATCTTGATGTTCGTCATGTTATACCTTGTGCAAATGGAACAGATGCGCTTCAAATAGCGATGATGGCACTCGGTTTAGAAGTAGGCGACGAGGTCATTGTCCCTGCATTTACGTACGTTGCAACGGCAGAAGTGATTGCGTTGTTAAAACTAAAACCCGTGATGGTGGATGTTGACCCGCACACGTTTAATATCACAGCCGGCATCATCGAGCAAGCGATTACGTCTCGCACAAAAGCCATTGTGCCTGTTCATTTGTTCGGTCAAAGTTGTGATATGGAGACGATTATGGCACTCGCTAAAAAGCATAATTTATATGTTATTGAAGACAATGCCCAAGCAATTGGGGCTGATTATACCTATTCTGATGGTAAAAAAGTAAAAGCGGGCACAATTGGTCACATCGGTTGTACCTCTTTTTTCCCTTCAAAGAACTTAGGATGCTACGGTGATGGTGGTGCAATTATGACCAATGATGATGATTTGGCAGCTAAAATACGGATAATGGCAAATCATGGTCAATCACGTCAATATTATCACGATACTATAGGGGTCAATTCGCGTTTGGATTCGATTCAAGCGGGTATTTTAGATGTTAAACTTAGGCATTTAGACGAATATTCGTCAGCAAGGCAAGCAGCAGCAGCTTATTACGATGCCGCTTTTTCTAAAATTGAAGGCTTATTAATTCCAGCACGGCAACACAATTCGTCTCATGTTTTTCACCAATACACGCTGCGTGTGAGAAATGGGCAGCGTTCTGCTTTGAGAGCTCACCTTACTGAGGGGGGCGTTAGTGCCATGATTTATTATCCGATTCCGCTATATAAGCAAAATGCGTACTGTCATTATTGGCAAGGTGGCGAATTGGTGGCAACGGAGGTATTGTGTGAAGAAGTGATGTCTTTGCCAATTCATACAGAGCTTTCGGAAGAAACATTAGCCTATATTGTCGCCACAGTTGCTTCATTTTTTGAAAAATAATATGGAAAAACGCTATTATGCTCACCAGACAGCCATTATTGACGAGGGTTGTGAAATTGGCGAAGGGACAAAGATTTGGCATTTCAGCCACATCATGCCGCATTGCCACTTAGGGAAAAATTGCAATATTGGGCAAAATGTCGTCATCAGCCCTGAAGTTGTTTTGGGCGAAAACGTCAAAGTTCAAAATAATGTCTCCATATATACAGGTGTCACTTGCGACGACGATGTTTTCCTCGGTCCTTCGATGGTTTTTACAAATGTTATAAATCCACGCAGTGCCGTAAATCGTAAATCGGAATACCTGAAAACTCATGTAGGAAAAGGCGCAAGTATAGGTGCAAATGCGACAATCGTTTGTGGACATGACATAGGTGCTTTTGCCTTCATTGGCGCGGGTGCAGTCGTTACGAAAGAGGTTTTGCCTTACGCTCTTGTTGTCGGTAATCCCGCTCGACAAATGGGTTGGATGAGTGAGTATGGTCATCGGCTCAATTTCGATAAAACTGGGATAGCTATTTGTCCTGAAAATAGCGATAAATATCGTTTGGAAAACGGTAAAGTGACAAAATTACGAGCTCATACTGAGGGGGGCAATACCTAATTTAATTGCATAACTTAAACAAGAATTTTACATTTTTTTTACTATATTTGTTTGGAATTATGTTTCAATGCTTCTAAAAACCTACGCTAAACCATGTATGAAGTCTTATTAAGTTTTATTACTGCTTTTATTCCAAGTTACTTTATCATTCCATCCGTTATCAATGTAGCCCAAGAAAAGCATCTATGCGATGAACCCGGAGAAAGACGTTCACACGTACAGAGTACGCCTTCATTGGGGGGCGTTGCGATTTTCGCGGGTCTGATGTTTTCAATGATATTTTGGATGCCTTTTGACGTATTTGGACAACTTCAATACACACTTTGTGCGTTTATAGTCATTTTTCTCATTGGTGTTAAAGATGATATTATGCCCATTTCGCCTTACAAAAAACTGCTTGGCGAGTTGATGGCAGCCGGCATCATTGTCCTCAAATCAGGCGTAAAAATCACGAGTTTACATGGTTTATTTGGCATTGATGCCATTTATGATTGGTTTAGCATCATACTTTCGATATTTACAATCATCGTCATCATCAATTCTTTCAATCTCATTGATGGCATTAATGGACTTTCTGGCAGTATAACAACGATAATTACACTTTCTTTTGGCACATGGTTTTTTTATGTTGGCAACAATCCCGCAACGCCTCCTGCAATAGCGAATACAAGCATCGGTTTATCCATTATGGCATTTTCGTTGGCAGGGTCTATTGTGGCCTTTCTGAAATATAACTTTACGCCAGCAAAGATTTTTATGGGGGACACTGGTGCCTTATTACTCGGTTTGATTTCTTCCATTTTGGTTATAAAATTTATCGAAATCAACCAATCTCTTGTAGGAATCAACCCATTAGCCATTAGTGCCAGCCCTGCCGTAGCCATTGGTATTTTGATTTTGCCTCTTTTTGATACGGCGCGTGTTTTCACCATTCGGATACTGAGGGGGCGTTCTCCGTTCTCACCTGACCGTTTGCATATTCACCATTTATTGGTAGATTTTGGCTTCTCACACATGCAGGGGACGGGTATTTTAGTGTTGGTAACGATTTTTTTCATTGTCTTTGTTTTGGTTTTCCAAAGTATTGGCACATTTAAGCTGCTGTTCCTCGTCATTGCTTTTGCGACCATTTTGAGTTACTTTCTACAACGAATCGTTGAAAAAAGGAAATCTCGCATGAGTGATAAGTCAACTTTAAAGGCGGTCTAACCGTATAAACAACTGATATACTGAGGGGGATGTTACTCTCTATTTGAAATCATTGTTTTGAAATCCGAAATTTATTTATGGCTCATATTCCGTTTAAAAAAGTCCTTGTTCTCGCACCTCATACTGATGATGGTGAATTGGGTTGTGGTGGCACGATAGCTAAACTCATCGAACAAGGCAGTGAGGTCTATTATGTCGCTTTTTCTGCTTGTGAACAGTCAGTTTTACCTCAATTTCCTTCTGATATTTTGATAACAGAAGTCAAAGCGGCAACGCAAGTATTAGGCATAAAGCCCGAAAATTTGACTTTACTGAAATATGATGTCAGGACATTCAACTATCATCGCCAAGAGATTTTAGATGATATTATTAAGTTGAAGGCGAGTATTAATCCCGATTTGGTTTTTGTTCCTTCGCCTAAAGACATTCATCAAGACCACGCAACGATATCAAACGAAGCGATTCGAGCTTTTAAATTTACGTCTGTTTTGTGTTATGAGTTGCCTTGGAACAATTTTACGTTTTCAACAACCTGTTTTTTTCATTTGGATGAAAAACATATTGAAACCAAAGTGAATGCCTTGAAGCAATACCAGTCGCAAGCGCACCGTCCTTATGCCAATGAGGAATTTTTGAGGTCTCTAGCCCGCACACGTGGTGTACAAATCAACACACGGTACGCAGAAGTATTCGAGGTTGTGCGGTTAATCAACAATTAAGTCATAACAAGTATTTTTATGGAAAAAAATAGTAAAATCTATGTTGCGGGTCATCGGGGCATGGTCGGTTCAGCCATAATGAGGGGGCTTCGCAAAAATGGTTTTGACAACCTCATTTTTAGAAAATCTAAAGAATTGGATCTCCGTGACCAAGCAGCAGTCAACGAATTTTTTAGAAAAGAACGGCCTGACTACGTTTTTCTAGCGGCTGCAAAAGTGGGCGGTATCATGGCAAATAACGTCTATCGTGCCGATTTTCTCTACGAAAATCTCATGATTCAGTCCAATGTCATCCATGCCGCGTATCAAAATGGGGTTCAAAAACTGATGTTTCTCGGTTCATCATGCATCTATCCGAAACTCGCACCGCAACCTTTGAAAGAAGAATACCTACTCACTGGCTTGCTTGAGCCCACGAATGAGCCTTATGCTATCGCCAAAATAGCGGGTATTAAAATGTGTGATGCTTATCGGGCGCAATACGGTTGTTCATTCATTTCGGCAATGCCGACTAATCTGTATGGTCCGAATGACAACTACGATTTGCAAAATTCGCACGTCTTGCCAGCCCTAATTCGCAAATTTTTGACGGCAAAGAAAAACGGCGAACCTTCCGTCATCTTATGGGGAACTGGCACGCCTCTCCGTGAATTTATGCACGCCGACGATTTGGCAAACGCTTGCTTGTTTTTGATGGAAAACTTTGATGAAGATGGTTTTGTCAATGTTGGAACAGGCGTTGATTTGACGATTCGAGACTTGTCTGAAATGATAAAAAAGATTGTGGGCTATGAAGGCGACATTATTCAAGACACCACTAAACCCGATGGTACACCGCGTAAATTGATGGATGTATCAAAAATACACGCTATGGGTTGGCAACATCAAATTTTCTTGGAAGAAGGGATAAAGAGCGTTGTTGAGGAAGTGAAAGACATGTTTTAATCTCGGATTTTTTTAGAATTTTACTGAGGGGGTGGTTTTTGACAAAAAAAAACTTTAACTTTCGGCAAAAAGAAAATAAAATGACACTTACAATAGCAGAACAAAAGGATGCTCCAGTGATTCAGAAGCGGACAAGAAAAATCCCAGATTATCTCATTTACGAAGTAATGGACGGAAAGCCAATCTACTATAGTGGGTACAAAAATGTTCTTTCTGGAAAACTTAAATTGGAGGATATTATGGGAAGCAGCCGTATTCAGTCGTTTTTTATTTCCCTTATCGTGGAACATTTATTGCCTTTGATAAAGGATAAATATAAAATGTTTTACTCCGAAATGGGCGTTAATGCAAGTCTTGGAAATAATCTATCCGTAGATATTGCAATTTATGATAAACAAGCCTTGACCCAAGACTGGCTTTTTAAGGATAAATATGCTGATAAACCGCCTATGATTGCTATTGAGGTTGATTCAAAAGCATCACTCCAAAATAGTGAAGAAGCACAAGTGTATTTTAGTAAAAAGATACAGAAATACCTTGATTTTGGCGTTGAACAAGTGGTTTGGGTTTTTACCAAATCTCGTAAAGTTTGGGTTGCTAAAAATGATGGAACGCCTTGGTTGATTCAAAATTGGCAAGATACCATTACCATTTTAGGTCATTCTTTTTCAATTGAACAACTGATAAAAGATTATGGTTTTGACCCGTCATTGTTGAAAATCAACCAATAATACATTAGAAAAAAAAACATAAAAAATACTGAGGGGCAACATACACCTCGCATTTGATAAAAACTTATGAATCCAAATCATTACGTCGCCATCATGGCAGGCGGTGTCGGCAGCCGATTTTGGCCCGCCAGCCGCGAAGAAAGACCGAAACAATTTCTCGACATTCTCGGCACTGGCAAATCACTTTTACAGATAACTTATGAGCGTTTTTTGCCACTTATTCCTAAAGAAAACATCTTTATTGTCACTAATGCTGCTTATATCAGTTTAGTAAAAGAGCAGTTACCCGATGTTACCGACAATCAAATCCTTGCAGAACCGAGCCGTAACAATACAGCACCGTGCTTAGCATACACTGCTTTTAAGTTACAAAGCCTGAATCCAGAAGCCACATTTGTCGTAGCGTCAAGTGATCATTTGATTTTAAAAGAATCAGTTTTTCTTGAAAATATCAAGCAAGCCCTTGAGTTTGCAAGCCATAGAGAGGCTATTGTAACACTCGGTATTACACCAACTTCGCCTAATACAGGTTATGGTTATGTGCAGTACAATAGCCACGATGCCAATAAAGATGGTATATATAAGGTGATGAGTTTCAAAGAAAAACCGAATTTAGAAACGGCACAAGATTTTTTGAAAGCAGGAAATTATGTTTGGAATGCGGGTATTTTTATATGGTCAGTCAAAAGTCTTTTGAAATCCTTTAAGAAAAACGCAGAGGATATTTATGACATACTTAAAGGTGGTGAAAATGCCTATAATACTGAGGGGGAGCAAAATTTCATAAACGAGCATTATCCGACAACACGTTCAGTATCAATTGATTATGCTATTTTAGAAAACGCGGATAATGTTTATACGATTCCAGGAGACTTCGGTTGGTCTGATTTAGGTACTTGGGGCGCCTTGTATGATGAATCGAAAAAAGATGCAGAAGCCAATGTTGTACAAGGTGACAACATATTAGTATATGACTCCACAAACTGCTTCGTTCGCGCACCAAATGAAAAGCTCGTAATACTGAGGGGGCTCGATGACTACATCGTAGTTGATGAGGATGATGCGCTGTTGATTTATCCAAAAGCAAAAGAGCAGGAAATAAAGCAGGTGACGGAGACGATTAAGAAATTGAAAGGGCAAAAATATCTTTAAATAAACACTTACTACTTGCATGTAAAATCAATCTTTTGGAAAAAAAGAAACTAAAAATTGCGCTTGTTGCCAATTCTTCTTGGAATATTTACAATTTTCGCCTAAATGTACTTGACATACTAATTGAAAAGGGTTATGAAGTCATCGTTATTGCACCGTTGGATATTTATAGTCACTATGGCAATGATTTCCCAACCGTTCGGCATATTCCACTTCGATATTTAGCTCGGCGTAGTCTCAATCCGTTTCACGATATATTATTTGTCATTGAGCTATTTTCAATTTATCGCAAGGAACATCCTGATATTTTATTGCACTACACCATAAAACCGAATATTTATGGTGGCATCGTTTCTCGATTTTTAGGCTTACCTACAATTGCGTGCATTACAGGTTTAGGCTATACGTTTATCAATACAGGTTTTGTACATTGGCTCACCAAACATTTGTATCGGTTCGCTTTTGGACGTGTAGAACGTGTTATTTTTGAAAATATAGATGATCGCTTACTTTTTAATAATTTAAAAATCGTTGAAGCCGCAAAATCGGTTTCCGTTAAAGGTTGCGGCATCAATATCGAGCGATTTTACCCTATGCCACATTGGGAAAAATCGCTGCAAAACGCCCGAGTGTTTACATTCATCGGGCGTTTTTTGCATGACAAAGGCATTGTCGAATTTGTTGAAGCAGCCAAATTGGTGAAGCAAAAATATCCAGAAACATTGTTTTGGCTTGTCGGTGAGATTGATAACGACAATCCAGCTGCCATTCACTCCAACATACTGAGGAGGTGGATTTTAGATGGATTAATTGAAAATAAAGGTTTTATGGACGATGTCCGCCCTTTTATTGCCGCCAGCGATTGCATCGTTTGCCCGTCATATCGGGAAGGTATGCCGCGTGTACTTCTGGAAGGTATGGCAATGGAGCGCACCATCATCACAACCGATGTGCCTGGTTGCCGTGAAGCTGTTGTTGACGGTGTCAATGGCTTTATAGTCACTGTGAAATCGGCACAAGCCTTAGCCGATGCGATGTGTCGGTTGGTAGAATTGACAGATGATAGGCGAGCTGAAATGGGCAAAAAAGGTCGTGAGAAAGTGATGCTTGAATTTGATCAAAAACTCATTGCCGCAGATATTTTAACAGTTATTGAAACTGTTATTCATAAAACAAATGTGGACTACACGCACAGAAATTTACTTATTTCTTGAAAGACATACTCTTTATAACCTACTATTTACCCCCTATTCGCTCTGTTGGTGTTCGACGAAACTATCTTGTCATGGAGCATTTAGCGACTCATTTTGACCACACCTTTGCTATTACAACAACCAACAGACATCGCCTACCTATTGAAAATCAACCACTTGACTTTGTTGAAGTTCATGAAGCCCAAACCATAGATTACCGCACCGTCAGCACTTGGTTCAAAAAAGAACGACCGCATGTGCATTTTTCGGAAGGTTCAAAATCAAGTTGGTTGGGTCGGTTTTTGGTTAAACTCAACCGCAGTTTTCCGTTCACTTTGCTGTGGGGAGAAGGTGGTTTGGTTTATATCATTCACAGCTTTTTCATTGCTTTACGGTTGATTCGCAAAAATAATATCAGTCATATTTATTCGTCGTTGTTGCCTTATTCCGACCATGCCGTAGCGCATTTGCTCAAAATATTTTACCCAAAACTCGTTTGGATAGCTGATTTTAGGGATTTGCACGTCGAACCGCACTATGATATTGTTTTCTGGCGACCGTTTCAGCATTGGTGCAATCGTCAAATTTTGAAGAGGGCAGACCTTGTAACGACTGTTTCAGAAGGTTTGGCAAAACATCTAAGAGCCTATCATTCAAACGTTTATGTATTTCACAACGGTATTGCCCCCCTCAGTATAAATGATCAAAAACCGCTTTCTGACCTTCATTTCCCTTCAAAATTCACTATTTGTTATACGGGTTCTTTGTTTGGTGATGATAGAAATCCGAGTCTTATTCTCAAAATTCTTAAAGAACTTGTGGCAGAAGGTGTATTTACAACAACCAATTTTCAGTTTGTTTATGCAGGAAAAGATACTAAATTGTGGTTAGACTGGGTTGGACGTTATAATTTGACTTCTTTTTTTGAGAGTCATGGCATGGTAAGCCTCGAAGAAGCCAAACAGCTACAACGAACCAGCCACGTTAACCTTTTACTGACATCGGCTACACCAGAATGGACAGGCGTGATGACAGGCAAGTTTTATGAATACCTTGCTGCGCAGCAACCGATTGTCGTACTTGTAAACGGCACACAAGATATTGAGTTTGAAACAATTATGAATAACCTCAATGCGGGCTGTGTTGTTTACAATGACCGTTCTTACGATGAATTGCGCCATTATATTTTGACCCGTTTTCATCAATTTCCAAAAAATGGAAAAGTTGAACGGACGATTTTAGTAGAGAAATTGAAGGAATTAGAATGGTCTTTTACGGTGGAAAAATTAATGACTAAAATTAGGGCAGTCCCGAAATAATCAATTCCTTTTTTTTTACGCAAAGTAGATTGTATATTTGTATGAATTCTGTCATTCTAAAATAAATAACAATGGACGCATTAGAATTTTCTACGAAA
>JAYSQG010000282.1:0-10667 GCA_043721685.1 Saprospiraceae bacterium
TTTCCTTTGCAAATAATGTACTCTTTACCAACGCTTTCAATAGGCACAATTTGGTCAAAACCAATGTCTTTATCCGCCGAAGTCACAGGCGATCCACACATCGAACCTGAGTTTATGACAATGGGCTTCGTGGATTGGACTAAACCACCCATAAAACCATTTGGCGGCTGTGTAGTGCCATTTGACGTTAGATATTGACTATAAACAACACATTCTCCTTTTTGCAGAACGATTTTTTCACTTCCTGTTGAAGCGACATCTGCCCCATCCTTTCGGAATTTAGTGCTGGGGTCAAACCCTGAAAAAGTCACCTCCGTTGAGTCTTCGGTTGCCATAATGCCGACAAAATTTGACCTCGAATTTGAACTGGGGTCAGGGGCTTGCAATAAATGACCTATCCTAAATGTCTTTCCCAAAGAAGCACGTCCTTTGCAAGTCAAATTGTCCGCTTGCGCTAAACTTGTGGCGTGCATACGGAAATAAGCAAAAAACTTTTTTTCGCCATCAATTATTAAACCCTTGTTTTTCAATGCTTTATGCAAATCGGTTTCAGGCACAAGCGCAAATGTCGTATTTGTGTTACCGAGGCTATACGTATAGGGTTGCGTATTGCTGATGTTAACCGTCGCTATCAAGTTGCCCGAACCATCGCGTATATTCACAGGGAAAGCCGTTTGTTCAGGTGTTGACAAATACAAATATTGAGGTCCCCATTCCGTTCGGGCGTGCATCGGCGGCATCCAATGAATGGAATCTAATTGACTAAAAAGGTTGGTGGAACAAGTGATAAAAAAAAGGATAATAAGTAAACGATTCATACCATAGGTGCATTTCAAATTCCATTATACAAACCGTTGGTTTTCAATTATTTGTAAATTGGTTGATTTGGTTAATTTTTAATTTTTTACTCTGTGTTTATTATTTTTGTAAAAATACACAATTGAAAATCAGTGTAATAGAATAATTTCGTTTCTCAAACGCTGTTTTTAGACAGGGCGTTGCGTAAATTCGTTTAATCAAAAAATTTAAAAATTATGACCATTGGTATAGGCGGCATCAGTCGCAGTGGCAAATCAACCTTAGCAGCACTCATTCATCGGTTTTTTACTGTTGAGGTACGAAATCCCGATTCTTTCGGGAAGGGGGGGCAAACCGCTACCATTTTAGCACAAGATGATTACATTTTTCCAACAGAACAGATTCCTAAAATTCAAAACGGAGAAGCGATTGAAATTGATTGGGAAACACCCGAATCCATTGATTTTCAACGATATAGAAAAGCCATTTTAGATGCACAAAAACAGTTCGACCACGTTATTACTGAGGGGTTGCTCAATTTTTATGCCGAAGACATTAATTCCCTTTTTAATAAATTTATTTTTGTTGACATTTCTAAAACTACTTTTTTAAGCCGCAAAGCGGCTGACAAACGTTGGGGCGAAGTACCTAATTGGTACATTGAGCATATTTGGGTAAGTTATGAGCGATTAGGACGAACGATATTATCCGATAAGAAAAAAGAAGTGCTAGTACTTTCAGGAGAAGTGGATTTTGACAAGACTCTCATCATTGATTTCTTGAAAAAGTCAAGCAATTAGCATCTTTTTAGAAATAAACTCGTTTCTGAAACGTTCTGAAAGCATTGAAAAACTGATTCTTAAACTGCCACACAATTCGTCCATAAAAAACAAAACCGTATTATGAAAAAACTCATTTGCCGTTCATTTTCGCTCTTTTTTCCTTGTTTTTTACTTTTTTTGACCCCCCTCAGTATGTCGGCACAGGCTTATGGCACAGCCGCTGGTGCGCGTATTGGTGATGGTTTTGGCATCACTGTACAACAACAAGTCGCCATACACACAACCATTGAAGGCATTTTGCAAAGAAGTTTTAAATCCTCTGACGTAACGTTGTGCGTACTTGGAGAGCAACATAAAAACCTTTTGTCGAGGGGCTTCAATCTCTATTATGGTGGTGGATTGTACAAAACTTGGTTAGAAAAACGAACAAATGTCCTCGTTCAACCCTCTGACGCATGGGGCATCACGCCGATTGCTGGCTTAGAAATAACATTGGGCAAGTTCAACATTTCAGGCGATTTCAAACCGCTACTAAAACTCGGTGGCGGCGACGAAACCACCTCTGGTTTCAGTTGGCAATCTGCCATTTCTATCCGCTATGTTTTCCATGAACGCTATTTCAAAAACGATGATTGGAAATTTTGGAAAAAATGGAAGAAAAAATAATGGTGAATATTTTAATGGTGAATGATGAATATTGTCATTCACCATTACTTAAATCGTTTTCAGATATTCAATGACGGCTTTACGTTCTTCGGCGGTTAATTTATCTCCATATATATGCCCTTGATTGCCATAGCCTAACTGCGTTGTGTCGTAAGTTTTGGTATTACTTTTTGTCGTTTCTACTTTGTATTTCCAACCTATTTTGACGGCATCAAAATCAGCCGTATTGTCAAAAGTCCGACTCCATTTTGCAGGACGTTGCGATGAATTAAGCAAATCATCGAGCGTAGGAACTGAACCATTGTGCAAGTATGGAGCCGTTGCCCAAATGCCATCAAGAGGTGGTGCGACATAACCTTTTGTCGGCAATAATTGTGCAGCCGCAGGTTTTTGATTGAACCAACTGCGGTTGTACCAACTGTCGTAATCGGGATATTGGGCATACTCATCTGCGAGAGCGCGGTCAGTGCCAATCGTTTGTAAATCAATGAGATAGTTCGGATAAGATTCGTCTGCGCCGTATTTGCCGTGGCATTTTTGGCAGTTGATGTCAAAAATGGCCTTGCCTTTTGTTGCCAAAACTTGGTCAATCGCGTTCGGATACTGAGGGGGGCGCAAGGTTCTCAAATAAGCCATAATATCAGGAAAATGCGCATCAATTTTACGCGCTTCAGTGCTGTCAAGCATGGACACCAAAGCGGATGCCATGCTCAAACGTCCAAAATCGCCCACGCCTAAACCATTGTAATACAAGGCATTTTTCTTACGCATGAGCCACCATGCGGGTACATCGGTAGGAATAACGCGTGTTGGAACAGTGAATTGAGCCGTTTCAATCCATGTCAGTTTCTTTTCATGCCTAAAAGCGGACAAGGTGCCAAAAATTTTATCGGCAGGACTCACCCCGCGCGTATCCATTCGGATATAAGGAGAAATGCTTTTGAATCCCCGACTAAACGGCATATATGCAGCCCATTCCTTGGAATTGATGCCATAAGCACTTTGCACAATGCCGTCAACTGCGCCCAAAAGCATACCAATATCTTGCGTATTGTCCGTCGTTGTATTGCCCAAACCAACGACAATTTTACCATTCAAACGGTCAGCATGACAACTCATACAGTTCGTATAAACGACTTTGATGCCGTTTGAAGCCGTTGTGACTGTATAGTTGAAAGGGATACCCTTGTTATCGCCTGTTCGACCCAAATCGTCAGGGCTGTTTGATGCAAAAATCGGAACGGATTTATAAATATCAAACGGAATACCACTGCTGATATAGTCGCCACCGTGCAAATAATCACGTCCTGCATCGGCATTACCCGCGCGTTGTTCAGATGCTTGAATTTTGGTCGCACCCTCAGGTATCGGTTCGACAAAAGGGGCTGAATGTTTGCAATTTGCCCAAAGCAATATCAACGCAATGGGTGCAAAAATGAGAGAGAATTTAGATCGCATGTCAAGTGATTTTTTGTTCAAAAAATATAATTTCCAAGAAAAACAATGATTTTATCGACAAAAATAAACAAAAAAAACCTTTTTCCTACGCATAAGAAAAAGGTTTTTTTGAGCTGTTTTTTTGAAAAATCATTCCCGACCAGCAATTTCGTTATTCAATTCTTTTATGGCTGATTTTGCGAAATCAACTAATTTTTGATAGTACAAATGATCCCGTTTTATGGTACGTTTGTTATCATCAGAAAGGGGAAAAGACGCTATTTCAGAATGTAGTTTTAACCCCTCAATCATCGGTATTTCCAGATTTTTAAGCCTTGACAAAGTATTTCTAAGGGAATCCATCGTCAATTCCTTCATTTTTGGATAATCATTTTTATTAAACTGTTTCACAAAATCAAAGGTGCGTTTCACCTTTGCATCTTGTGTTTTGGCTAATTTTATGGCAACAGCAGAATCCATGGGCATAAAATCGTAGGCTCTACGAAAACTGCGCCACGCCCTTTCTAAAGAATCTAAAGATTTTTGTTCATTCAAAATTTTGAAAAAATCAAAACTCGATTGCCCCCCCTCAGTATCTTTCGTTCTTTCGGCCTGTTGATTGAAAAAATCGCTACGCGGAATCAATTGATTGGTCAACTGATAGGCAGGGTCAAAAGGCAGATGTGTTCTTTGAAAAACAGCTATTTCTGGCATAAACCATTCTTCAAATGTAGGTGACAGCGGAATTTGTTTATCTTCATCTAAATCGTTCGCCGCCCAAGTGACATCAAAAGAGTGCCATTGACCGTCTATAAATATCACATTCCATGCATGATTTTGTATATTTTCAGCATCCAACAAATCTTTGCCATAGCCCGCAACATACAGCGTAGGGATGCCAGATTGCTCGCACAACTGCATCAATAACCTTGTATAACCACTACAAACTGCTTTTTTACTTTTGAATACGATTTCTGGATTCTGTGCGTCATTGCCTGTCATTTCATCGTATTCGATATGCGTGGCAACCCATACGAAATAGAAACGTACCCGTGAAAGATCGGTTTGAATATGGCTTTCGCAATAGGAAACGAGCTTATCCATCGAACTCATCATCTCTGGAGATGTTTGGGTAGATAAGGAATCAATGCGACTGAAGTTTTCAGATAAAAGGCTTTTAGGAAGGCATAATAAGATCGGTAGAACCCAAAGGAATTTAAGCACAGAATTAAGTTTTTGTTATTTGTAAATTAATGTGAAATAAGTTATTGAGGACAAAAATAGTGCTTTTTTATAATTTAAATATTTAAATACTTTGTTATTTTAAAACATATAACAAAACAATGAAATTAGGTGCATTAAATTCAAGGTTCCAAGCAGATTTTTTAAGTTATTTCCTTTTCCCTATTTCAGCTTTAACAAGATTCCAACTCTGTGAAAAATAATTAATTAACTCTGTGATTTGCCGACCACTCAACTTAGCTTCACTGATTTTTTCTTCTTTGGTTTCCAACCTTTCAATTTCTCTATTTGTTTCAAGCGCAGTTTGCAGGGGTTCTGCTAACTTTTCAAATCTTTCAGACCAATCTTTTAAAGCCAATTCAGATAGTTTTTCTACTTTTTTCTCCGCCGTTTTACTAAAATCTAAAAGCCCTTCATGAGCTGCTTTGAGCATCAAATTTTGCTTTTCTTTAAGCACACCACGCAGTTTTACAAGGATATTGGTGTCGCCTTGCATAAAAGCAACACCTCGACGATGGCTCTGAATCATGAAATCCAAAGAATCCAATGCAAAGTCACGGTTCAAAATTGTGGTAAAATCTTCATCTGGGGTTTCAAAATCGCCCCCCTCTGTATGTTCAAAAAATACTTGCCGCAATGCCACTTCTTTGGTTAATTGGAAAACAGGGTCATAAGGCAAATGCCCTTTTTGAAAATAATCCGTCGTTCCCATAAAATAACGTTCAAAGTGCACACCCAAAAAAGTGCTGTCTATCCCGAGCGTATTTGAAGCCCAAGTAGGGTCAAAAAGTGCCCACTCCTCCCCTATTTTTATCACATTCCAAGCATGCGTTTCGATGCTGTCAACCCTCGATTCCTCCTTGCCATAACCCGCTACATACAGAGCAGGAATATTCGATTGACGGCATAAATAGGCCAATAAACGCGCATAACCCGTACAAATCGCTTTGTGATTTTCAAAAACATACTGAGGGGACTGCTTTTTTGAGTCAAATTCAAGGCGAACTATTTTAGCAGCCTCTTCGTCATAACGGATATTGCGGGCAACCCAAACAAAATAAAAACGTACCGCTTCTAGGTCTGTCCGAGCATTTGCTTTGCAATAGGCAACCAAATCCGCCGTTGACTTTGTTGCCAACAAAGGTGCTTTCATCGCAATCGAATCAATACGTGCAAAATTTTGCCCCTGCATACTGAGGGGGGGTATATAGAAAAAAACGAGCAGTAGAAACAGGCTCATTAGGTCAGTTTTTCTTTTCATAAAGCGTCTGTTGTGGTTGGAAATGATAATTTTTTTTGACCACTGATTGGTCAAATCAAGAAGTCAAAAACCGCATTTTTAGTTCTGGTGACGGCAACCAACATTCTTTTTTTTTGCCAAACCAACGGTAGCGATTTTTGGCAATGATATTGTAAAAAAAATCTCTAATCGGTCTTGGTACAACGATTAACACATACAAATATTTCCATAAGCCTGAAAAATAGCGCACTTCTTTCAACACGCCTGTTGAACCTGTATAAGCCTGACCGTTTTCAATCAAAATAAACGTATCAAAATCATCAGTTTTCATGCCCAAATGCTGCAAAATCGCTTGACCCCGCTCTGATTGAAGCGAAGCGAACATAATTTTGCCTTCGGGGTCATGTTCAATAATGAACTGCACAGAGGCACTGCACAAGTTGCAAACACCGTCAAATAAGACAAGTGGTTTTTCTGGAAAAAGCGTATTTTCTGTCATTTGTCAATGGTCATTTTATAATTAGAACCAAAAATAGGTTAAAACGTTTTAGCTTCGCAAAATAAATTTACTCAATCACTCAATTACAACTATCATGTTAAGAAAAGCCGTTATCACAGGTGCGACCAAGGGAATCGGTCGTGCCATAGCCGAAAGCCTCGCTACTGAGGGGTATGATATTGCCGTTTGCAGCCGCCACGAAGAAGATTTAATAGAGATGCAAAAAGACTTCACTTCTCGTTTTGCCGACGTCGAACTATTGACAAAAGTTGTGGACATGAGCAAAAAAGAAGAAGTCTTATCATTTGCTCAATTCATTGACAGTCAATGGGATAGAGTGGATATCTTAGTGAATAACGCAGGCGTTTTCATTCCCGGAGCGATTCATACTGAGGGGGATGGTGATTTAGAAAAAATGATAGAAACCAATCTTTATTCTGCCTATCACCTCACACGCGCTTTGTTGCCGTTGATGTTACCCTTGAAAAAAGGCTATATCTTTAATATGTGTAGCACCGCTTCGACTTCTGCCTATACAAACGGTGGTTCTTATTCCATTTCAAAATATGCGCTTTTGGGTTTTACAAAAAACCTACGACAAGAACTCAAAGACAAAGGCATCAAAGTCACTGCTATCATGCCCGGTGCCACGTGGTCGGATTCATGGGCAGGTTTTGATGCACCCGAAGAGCGATTGATGCAAGCGCGGGATATTGCGGAAGCAGTTGTGTCAGCTTTGCGTATGTCTGCGGCGGCGGTTGTGGAGGAGATTGTTTTGCGCCCGCAGTTGGGGGATTTGTGAGTTTTTTATTGAAAAAAAAATAGAATTGGTATATTTGCAGTAGAAAATAAGTTTGTTGAGAAATAATCAAATTCAATATTGATGGAGATTTTAATAGAAAATAATCAAATTCTTTCACCTAACGGGAATAATACAGATGAGTTTGCTGCTAACGAACAGAAGCAGCAAGATTCTGATAGTGAATTAGAAGCTATAGGAGGGAAAATTCTATTGAGATGCCTTAATATTATTAGAAATATTGAACGTATAGAGTCGGAAAACGCCTTTGATGAAGTTTGTAAACTTCTTTTCATGACTATTTTATTGGAAAAAAAACAGATTGAAGATATAATATACCAAGGTAAAAAATACAATTTTGGTATAATACAACCTTTTTTTGAAGAAGCTAAAAAACTTGATTCTTATGATATTTTCGATATGTCCGATACCATTAAATCACAGGAAGAAACGTGTTTACATGTCTTATCGGAATTAAAATATTTAGATTGGTCGAATCTTTCGGGAAATATGAAAGGTGTGATTTTTGACAATTTTTTTATTAATGTATCAAAAAATGTTTATGGTCAAATAAGTACACCTTCTTCCATAGCAGATTATATGGTTGATATATTAGACCCAAAATTAGGAGAAAGTATTTGCGACCCTTGTTGTGGTATAGGTAGTTTTTTGTTAAAATCGTATCAACATTTAAAAAACGAAAATACTGAATGTATTTATGGTATAGATAACAACGAAAATACCGTCAAATATGCCAAAATGAGGCTATTTCTGTATAATGTAAAAGGTGTTACTGTGTATAAGGGTAATGGTTTATTCGATGCCAATGAAATTATAAAAAATAAATTTGATGTTGTTTTTGCAACCCCTCCTTTTCGCGAAAAAATAGAAAACAATAATGAAATATATCAAGAATATGCATTCCGTCACAAAAGAAAAGAGACAATGTTTCTTGAACGTTGCTTGAATCTATTGAGACCAGGTGGACGCATGGGTATTGTATTAGAAGATGGGGTTTTTGCTATCCCTCAATTTGACCAACTAAAAAACTATATAGAGAGTAAAGCTAAAATATTAAATATTACATCATTACCAACAGGGGCATTTCTACCGTTTACGAGTATTAAAACAACTATTATATTTTTACAAAAATTCAAAGAAAACGAGACTAATGCTAAAGATTATAAGATTTCATTTGCAGATATTGAGCAAGTTGGCATTAGTATAAGAAATAAACCGACCCATAATCAATTAGTTTCACTTGCAAAAGAATATAAGAACCTTCAAAATAATCCGACGATTAACAATTTAAATTTGCTTAAAGAAACTAACAAAAAACTAATAAAAAATTGGAATGTTAGTTATTTGACAAATATAGATATTCAAAGAAATGATAAGTTTGATTATGTGAAATTGTCTAACCTTATTGTTAAAATAAATACGGTCATAACAATTGATGACCAAGAAGAATATCAGCGTGTAACTGTAAGATACAATAACGATGTTATTTTAAGAGATAAAGTTCTTGGCTCTGATATAGGTACAAAAAGACAATATAGAATCTCAAAAGGGCAATTTATTGTGTCCAAGTTTGGGGCGAATAAGGGTGCTTTAGGTATCGTTCCTGATGAATTAGACAATGCAATCGTAACTTCTGATTTTTTAACATATAATATTGACCATAATCAGATATTGCCAGAATATCTGGTACTCATTCTTTCAACGAGTGAGTTTCAGAGTTATTTTTCCGATTTGACGACGGGTTCTGTAATGAAAAGATTGAAAGAAAGTTTGTTTTTGAATACTGAAATACCTTTACCTACATTGGTAGAACAAAATCAATTTGTGAAAAGAATTATAGATTTAAAAAATAAGATAAAAGAGTCTCAAGAAGAACTTGAAAAAGAATTAAATCTATTTAAAACTACACTGTTAGAAAGTTAAAATTATGCAATTAATTTCACTTTATATCCAAAAATACAATCATTTAGAAGACTTTACGATTGAATTTAAAGAAAAACTGTCTGTAATCATTGGTGTCAATGGTTCAGGGAAATCGAGTATTTTAGAAGTTTTAGCTAAAATATTTAGTGCTACTTATTTAGATGGAATAGCTCCGTTGGGCTTTAAATTGACTTATAAATTAGGTCTATCAAAGGTCGAATTGTCGGCAGAAAGTATTGGGTCAAAAATTAAAATGAATGGAAGTGAAAGTTTAAACAATCATTCTTTGCCCAATAATATCGTCATTTATTATTCTGGACTTTCCGATAAAATGGAAAAATTATGTGCCATTCATGAAAAAAAGCAAAGAGATGATTTCAAAGAGGGTATTATTTCTCAACGCCCTTTATTTTACTATCGTCCTGAAAACTTTAAAATGTTTTTACTGACACTTTTTGCCTTTGAGTATGGTGAGACAAAAGATTTTATTCTAGAAAAATTAAACTTGACAAGTTTAAATGAATTCAATATTGTAATAAATAAACCTAAATGGAAAAAAACAGAAGCCAAATCAGATGTTTTATGGGGATTAGAAGGTAAAACACAAATCTTTTGTGATAAACTTGATGAACTTGCAGATGATAAAATAGTTGATTCACGAAATGACAGCTTTATAAAATATAATTTTGATTCTATTGAAAAATTGTATGCGTTAAGAGATTCTTATACTAAAGAAAAATTCATTTTTCAATTTTTAGACAGCCTTTTGTATGAAGAAATGTTGGGTGAAATAACGCTTTTGCTTGAAAAACAAGGGCAGATACTCAACAGTGATGCATTAAGTGAAGGTGAGAAGCAAATCATTGCAATCAGAGGTATCAACGATTTATTAATTAATGAGAATACTTTGCTGTTATTTGATGAACCCGATACATATTTACATCCTTCATGGCAAAGTCAGTTTATGGAGGAAATTATTAAATATAGCATAAATGCTCAGTTTGTAATTACAACACATTCGCCACAATTATTGACGAATATGAACCCAAAATCGGGATATCTAAATTACATTGAAAATGGTAAAATTAATAGCTCTGTTGCGCATTATTATGGTAGAGATATAAATGCTATACTTTATAATTTGATGAATACAGAAGAGAGAAATAAAGAAATTGACATTGAATTAACTCAATTATCAAAGTACATTGCTTTAAATCAATTAGAAAAAGCCGAAAGTCAATATGCTATCTTAGTTGAAAA
>JAYSQG010000283.1:0-8306 GCA_043721685.1 Saprospiraceae bacterium
AAGAATTACACGGCATTCTTGTTTATTTTATTTTTTTTAAATAATTATTTTATTAATACAAGAATAAATTTATCCTAAAAGATAACGTTACAACACCAACATATATCAAGCCGCTTTTCGCGCTTTAATAACCGCTTCTAAATCATCAAACTTAGCAAATTGCTCTTTAAAAAAGGCACGGTCTTCGTCGGTCAACCCTTCTGCAACAATCTTTTTTAATGATTTTTGAGACATTTCAGCCAAATAGTCATTCCAAGCAATGAGTTCTTCAAACGATGAACCTATCATAAATTCCCGCATGATCGCTAATCGGTTGTCTGCTGAAACCGTTTCTTGGTATTTTTTCCAAAGCAATTCAAATTTTTTATTTTTCATTTTTTTCATTTTTACATGATTCCTAAAATTCTTCGTTCATCATTGATTTTATCTAAAATGGCATCTCGATAATCGAGTAGTTTTCTAAAACTGCCGAGCCGCTTGATAAAATCGTGTTCATCTATAACGGTAAGATGTAACTGATTATAGTAATTTTCAAGCAATATTTCATGCCATTCTCTTGAATTTCTATCAATAAGGGGGAGTTGGTTTTAGTTTCTCAAAATGTTGTACCTAAAAACTTTTGACAAAGCTAAAAAACAAAACCCAAAAAATCAAACTTGTGCTTACAAAAACCGTATCTCTTAAATGTTCTCTTTTGCGACCCATATTATTTTTGTATTTTGCAAACTCAATGTGAGAAATAGTATTTAAAATATTGATAATCATAAGTTTATGAGAAAAACATTGTTTTACATTTCTTTTGTTTTTTTATTTTCAAACTGCCGAAACAACAGCCACGAAGCGAAAAACACGTCGGCGATGAACCCCCTCAGTAGTCAAGATCCTAAAGTGACGCTGAGTCCAGATGAACGTTTTGGCGAGCTGTTTGATTCCATTATGGTCAATAATGTGTTCGAGGATTCAAAAACTTTCCTTGACATGATTCCCGCTACGCCCACCGATCAGTTACTCGATTTTTTTAAAAAAGCTCGAAAAAAATCCGATTTTAATTGGCAAACGTTTGTCAATCAAGCCTTTACGTCGCCTAAAATAAATACACCCCCTTTTCACTCCAACAGTATCCTACCAGTTGAAGACCATATCAATGCACTTTGGTCTGTCTTGGAACGTCCTGCCGATTCAGCGACTTTGGGGTCAATATTGCCGATTCCAAAACCTTATATCGCCGCTTCAGGTCAAAGCCGTGAGTTGACTTATGCCGATGCCTATTTTATTATGCTTGGTTTGCAAGCAGCGGGACGTGTGGACATGATTGAAAATATGGTGGACAACTTCGCCTACCTCATTGATACTGAGGGGTATGTGCCGAGCGGCAATCGCACCTATTGGGCAAGCCGTTCAAATCCCCCTTTTTTCGCTTGTATGGTGCAACTGTTGGCAGAAGAAAAAGGCAAAGGACAGTTATTAAAATATTTACCACAACTTGAAAAAGAATACAATTACTGGATGGAAGGCGCAGAAAACCCTGCACCTAAAGATCTTTTTATCCATGATCACGTCGTGCAAGTTGACCGCAATACGCTCAATCGCTACAGTGCAAAAAAAGATAAACCAAGACCAGAATGTTACCATTTAGATATGGCTATAGCTCAGACAAGCATCCGTCCACATTCCGAAACGTACAGACATATCCGTTCTGCCGCCGAATCTGGTTGGAATTTCTCAAGCCGTTGGTTTGAAGATACAAAAACGATTAGTACAATAAATACAACCGATATCATACCTATTGACCTAAATGCCTTGTTGTATAACCTCGAAATGACCATTTCAAAGGCTAAAATCGTAGAAAAAAAATATGACGAAGCAACGGAATGGGAAAAAAAAGCCTCTCGAAGGCGTGAAGCTTTGATGCGGTATTGCTGGGCTGGCAGTAAAGGCATGTTTTTTGATTTCAACATTCAGAAGTACAAACAAACAGAGGTCATTTCGGCTGCTGCTGCCTATCCTTTGTTTTTTAAAATGCTGTCGAAACGTGATGCCGACCATTTGGTGATGAATATCAAACAAAATCTGCTCATGAATGGTGGTATAGCAACAACAAATTTCGAATCGGGTCAATCTTGGGATGCGCCTTTCGGTTTTGCTCCTTTACAATGGATCACGATTAAAGGTTTTAGGAATTATGGCTACGAAGAATTGGCAAATGACATCAAAAACCGTTGGGTCAATCTTAATGTGAATGTTTATAAAAACACAGGTAAATTGCTCGAAAAATATAATGTCAAAGACATCACAGATGCCACAGGTGGCGGTTCATATCCATCGCAAGACGGTTATGGCTGGACAAATGGCGTTTTGCTTAAACTTTTGAGCGAAAAACGGACAGGATATTAAATGTATAAAATATTGATTTTCAACAAATAAACCTAATAAAAGTTATCTTTCAAATAATTCTGACTAATGAATAGATTTACACTCTTAACCATTCTTTCACTGGCAACATTTACCTTTTCTTTTGCCCAAAACAACGGCGGCGGCTGTCGCAAAGCCATTGTCTTAACTACAGGCACTTATACACTTGATTCTTTCGTAAATGGTGTAGCGACTTATTCTAACTTTTTCCCTTTTCCAGACAAGGCAAAATGGTATAAATATACGCCAACAACCGATGGTTTAATGACCATTTCGAGTTGCAAAGGCGGTTCTGACACCCGTTTGTTTTTGTATCAAGGTTCGTGCGACACGCTGATTCAGGCAGGTTTTAACGATGATTTTTGCTATACTGACGCAACCAGTGGCGACCAGTTTGCTGCCAGCATCTCGAAACCCGTGAAAGCCAATAAATCTTACTTTTTTGAATGGGATAATGCTTGGGACTCAACCCTGTTCACGTTTACAATTTCTTTTTCGGCATTTACGCCCAGCGCAACACAGATATGTGAAACCGCGTCAACCATCGCACTAGGTCTTATCAAAGTAGATTCATTGTTTGGATATGCCTCAAGAGGCGATGCCAGCCGTGCCAATTGGTATAAATACACGCCTACAAAAAACGGGCGTTTGTCCTTAACAACTTGTGGACAAGATGCAGACACACGTCTGTGGATGTATCGCGGCATTTGTAGCAGCTTAACACTTGTCAATAGCAGTGACGACGATTGCTTGACAAGTTTAGGAGATACCCTTGCCGTTGCTATTAGTAATCAGTTAGTTACAGCTGGAACGACTTATTATTTTGAATGGGACGATTCATGGGAAAATGTACCATTTTCGTTCCTTTTTACCTTTGATGCCGCAAATGGTGTGGCAGAAGAACAGTTTTCACAGCGTGTTTTGATGTCGCCAAATCCAGCATCTGACCTACTCAATATAGAAATGAATTTTGATAAAATGACTAATATAAATGTCCGTATTTTCAACAATATAGGACAATCTGTTTTGACTCAAAAAATGCCTCAGATACTGAGGGGGGGGCAAACGCTCGATTTAAGTCCTTTAAAATCAGGCCTTTATATTGTCGAAATAACTGATGGACAAACTCGAATAAATAAAAAATTGGTTATCAGTCGTTAGACTTCCACTTTTCGCTTTACTTTTGAGCCGTTGTTTTTCTTATTGAAGAGAAACAACGGCTTTCTTTTTCATAAAAAAATGATAAACCAATGATTTTTACACATACGATTGAGCCTTTTGGCGATTTTGAAAAACACACACTCGCAAACGAACAAGGTGATGCATGTGTTTTGACCCCTCAGTATGGCACTTGCCTTTTGGACTTGCGTTTCAAAGGCGTTTCCGTTATTGATGGCTACAAAACACCCGAAGAATTGGTTGAAAATGCTTGGTCAAAAAACGTCGTATTGTTCCCTTATCCCAATCGTTTGCGCGATGGACATTACACGCACTTAGGAAAAACCTATCAATTCGACATTAATAATGCCGACACCCAAAACTCTCTTCATGGCTTTGGGAAAGACGCACCAATGAGCGTCAAAAACGTGAAAATCACAGCCGACGAAGCAACGATTCATTGTACTTGGCAACACGATGGTTCGCACAAAGCCTATCCTTTTCGTTTTACGTTTGACATCACAATGACGCTTCGTAAAGATGCATTTGAGGTGGAAATGGCTTTTACTAATGATGATTCAGTTGCAATTCCAGCAGGTTTGGGTTGGCATCCTTACTTCATCATGTCGGAACGTGTGGACGACACATCGTTGCAAATGCCTGAATCTCAATTCATTGCGATTGATGACCGCATGTTACCAACAGGTGAAAAACAAAATTATTCAGCTTTTGATACTTTGAAAAAAATCGGTGCGACAAATCTCGATAATGGTTTTTTTATAACTGAAAAAGGTGAAGAAGCGGGTGTCATTCTCGAATCAGAACGCGGCAGATTGCACTATTGGCAGGAATTGGGCGCAGCAAAATGGCAGTTTTTACAAGTGTTTACACCACCTCATCGCAAAAGCATCGCTATTGAACCTATGACGTGCAATATTGATGCTTTCAACAATCAAGACGGTTTGGTTGTGCTTGCACCCCATGAGGTGCTTGGGGGAAAATTTGGGGTACGTTTTTCATAACGTTAAATTAATTAAGAATAAAATTTGGTTTGCACACAATACAATTATGAGTCGTCAAAAATTAAAGAAATTCGCAGAACTTCAAACTTTCCCCAATGTCCTTGACAATTTGGACGTTAGAGACCCCGCAAACACCGTACTAAATGGTCAAATCGTTGACATCAAAGGCAAATGGGATTCAGAACATTTTAAAAACGGCAATCCTATAACGCTTGAATTGGCTTGTGGACGAGGCGAATATGCCGTTGCTTTGGGCAAAATGTTCCCAGAACGCAATTTTATCGGTGTCGATGTCAAAGGTTCACGCATACATAAAGGCGCAAAAGAAGCCTTAGAAGCGGGTTTGACAAATGTGGCTTTCTTGCGGACACGCATCGAACAGATTGAACATTTTTTTGTTAAAAACGAAGTGTCTGAAATATGGATTACCTTTCCAGACCCCTATTTAAAAGAACGTAAATCGAATAAACGGCTCACTTCTGAACAATTTTTAAATCGTTATCGGCATTTTTTGCAACCCGATGGTATTGTGCATTTAAAAACAGATTCGCCTGATTTATATGATTTTACGCTCGATATTTGCCAAAATACTGTTGCGGGACGAAATCCCGACTCAATTGGGAAGCGGTGTGAATTGTTGTTTAATGACAGCGATATTCACTCAAAACCATTGATTATGAATGAGTTATCCGTTCAAACTTATTACGAAAAAGCGAATATTGCAAAGAGTACCATAAAATATGTTCGGTTCAAAATCTAAAAACGCCATGGGAAATACAGGGAAATTACGCATTGCCGTTATTTTTTCATCTATCTACATTTTGATGGCTTTTGCTTGGTGGTCAATGTTGTTATTAAAAAAAAATGCAGACGCCAAACAAGCGCGTATAGAATTGTTGCGCTATGAATTGACTCAAAAGGGTTTATATACTGACGAAGCTCAGTTCAAAATGACCCCTCAGTATTTTGAATTAGAAGACAAATATGGTCGTCAAAAAACGATGGTTTGGGGCGAAGGCAGTTTTTTGTTTATCGGTTTACTTGTCGTCGTTTGGCTCATCAATCGCAGCTTTTTTATTGAAGTTTCCTTATCTAAACAGCGACAAAATTTCCTATTATCTATTACACATGAATTAAAATCGCCCATTGCATCCATTCAATTAGTCCATCAAACCTTTCAAAAACACAAACTTGACGAAGCACAGCAAGCGAAATTGTTGAATTCGGCAAATATAGAAACGGAGCGATTGAATGTTTTGGTCAACAACCTTTTGCTGTCCGCAAGGCTTGATGCCACATACGAACCGCAATTTGAAGACATCAAGTTGACACCCATCATCAAAGATTTGATAGAGAAATTTAGGATGAAATGCCCCAAAGCACAATTTCATTTTTCGACGGAAAAAGACATTCCATTACTGAGGGGTGATAGGCAAGGCATCATTTCGGTCTTTACAAATCTTTTGGAAAATGCCGTTAAATATTCAGGGGAACGCCCAAAAATCACAATTCACCAAAGTTTTGAAAATCAACAATTCGTCTTTGATATTGCTGACAATGGTATTGGTGTATCTGCGAATGAACGAAAAAAAGTATTTGAAAAATTTTATCGCGTCGGTAGCGAAATGACCCGCCGCACCAAAGGCACCGGCTTAGGGCTTTATATTGTAGCTCAAATAATCAAGATTCACAAGGGAACTATCCATATTTTAGACAATGAACCTCAAGGTACTATTTTCAGAATTACGCTGCCAAGTTAATACGTAAATCATTGATTGTCAAATCAAAACTCCGACTATCGTGAACATAAGGTTCATTTGAGAACAAAACAGCACCTGTCTTATCATCTGTTATTTTAATGCTTAACGCATAAAGCCTGACCGCACCAGCCGCTTCTCCTTTGATTGTAATAACTTGTCCACTCGTAAATTGGTCATCGGCAAGCGGTGCAGCGATGGTTAAGATCGGCAAGTCTTTAGCCGTTTTATGGCATGATTCTATAAATAGCAGCGTTGATACCAGCAAAAACACAGTGAAAATGTTCAAAAATTTTATGCTCTTCATTTTTAAAACGTGATTTTATTAAAGTGCAATAATACCATTCTATTACAAGTATTCCCTTCCTTATGGTTTCTTTAACAAGGAAAAAATACTGAGGGGTCTAATTGTTCGTTTGAGAATCATTCATAAACTGTATAACTATCCGCTATTATCTATAACCTATCATCTATCTATCTATTTATCCACTAAACTTTAAATTATGAAAAAGACAACCGTTTTAATCGCATTTTTACTTCTAAATATTGCATCTTATGGACAAAATATTGGTATTCGCATCGGTAGAAATGTATCTAATTTTTCGTTCAACAAAGATTCATTAACCGCTTTGGGCATTACAAATGACAAACTTGCTGGTTGGGCAGTCGCTATTCCGATTGAATTCAAAATCAAAAAAAACTTTTCAATTCAAACGGACTTAGGCTTTTTGCAGAAAGGTTTTAAATCCGTTCAAAGTATCAAATCAGGCACGACGACGACCCAAACTGAGTTGAAAAACTACACGAATTATGCCGTCATACCTGTGATGTTGCGATTTCACACCGCAGGGCGTTTTTTACAGGCTTATGCCAACGTAGGTCCCGATGCGGCTTTTGCCATCAATCAACGCTCAACAGGTACTTCAACGGTTGGTAGTACGTCAACAGATGTGAGTAGAGATGTGAGTTTGGAGGGAACGAAACGTTTCACGATTGGCTTGCAAGGCGGCGCCGGTCTGAAACTCAAATTGGGTAAAATTGCCTTAGTCTTAGACGGTCGTTTTTTAACGGATTTGAAAGACAATGAAGGCAAATTCAATTTCCAAGGTTTACAAAACAATAGTTTCTCAACTAAAAACTGGGTAACAAGTTTTGGATTCGTTTTTGGGCGTTAAATGGTTGTATTCCAGTATTGTTAAATTGTTGTATTGTTAAATTGTTGTATTGTTAAATTGTTGTATTGTTAAGTGCTTATAACAATACAACAATTTAACAATATAACAATTTAAAAAATCAAAGACACTTCAAACTTCAAACCTTCTAAGGTTTTTGACTCAATATCACCCTTTTCGATGGCAAAATAGGTCATATTATACCTGTCATTCTCCAAAGTATAAACTTCAATGGATTGATTTTTAGGATCAACTATCCAATATTCAGACACGCCAAATCCGCAATACAATTCCATTTTTTCTTTACGGTCATAACGAAAAGTCGAAGGAGACAACACTTCAACGATTAAATCGGGGTGTCCTTCGATACCGTTATCCGTTATGATAAAATCACGGTCTTTGCGAATAAAAATAATGTCCGGTTGTGTGTTGTTGTACTCGTCAAAAAACACATCAATTGGAGAAGTGTAAACCTTACCCAATTGTTTTTCACGTACAAAATTATTCATAATCGTAACCAATTCGGTTACAGCCTGTTGATGAACTGGTGAGGGTGCTTGTTTTTTCACGATGTTACCATTTATGAGTTCATAGAAAAAGCCCTCTTCAAGTTCCATGTCAAAGAGTTCTTCAACGGTTATTTTGTTTTTAGGAATTGCTTCTACCATTTTTGTATTTTTTTTTTAATTAAAAAAGCATAAACAAAAGTAAGAGTATTTTTTTATAAAACTACCCCCTCAGTATCGAGTGCTTAAGATTCACTATTTTTGCCCAACTTTTCACTT
>JAYSQG010000284.1:0-5720 GCA_043721685.1 Saprospiraceae bacterium
AGAAACAACTTGCTTGCTCTCAGTTAAACTTAAATCTTCTTTCGCACTTAATAAAAAGTGCTCTTGTTCTGTCCCTACTTGTCAATGAACTCTTTGAAACTTTCATCGGGCATTAATGGCTACTTTTCGTTCACTTTAATGCCTTTTAATCGTTTTTTATCTTTAAAACTACTCGTTAGTAGCTTTCTTTTCTTATTGGGCTGCAAAGATACGAGGCTTTTTTGTTTCCAAAAACTTTTGATTAAAAACTTTTATTTTTTTTTCAAACTGTTTTGAAGTTGCTCGTTTTTGCTTCATTTTTAACTGCCTTCCTTCGAAAGCGATGCAAAGATAGAACGTCATATCCACCTGTGCAAGCCTTTTCTAAAAGTTTTTCAGAAAGTAATTTTTTTATAAAAAGAATAACCAAATTTAATTCCGCAACAACCCCGAATTCTTCCCGAATAGTTTAAGTTAAACTTAGTGTTGTAAGAACAGTATTGCCCCATTCTATCACTTCACTCAATCAAATTTTTTTTCACTATTTTTAGAAATTAGGAACAATGGGAATCCTTATTATTTCAAACGGTTTCTAATCACTGACGCATGGCTTCTATTGCACTAATTGTCTTAGGCAATGCTTTCCCTAATAAGCGAGACCCTTCAGTAGTCATCACGAAATCCTCCTCGATTCTAATGCCGCTGAAATCACGATAAGTCTCCAAAACATCGTAATTAATGAAGTCCCTAAACTTACCTTCCGCTTTCCATTGGTCAATTAATGTAGGAATAATATACACGCCTGGCTCAACGGTCAATACAAAACCTGGCTCTAATGACCGCCCAAGCCGTAATGACTTCATACCAAACTGCGTACTCTTCTTTAAGGAGTCAGTATAGCCAACGTATTGTTCGCCCAAGTCTTCCATATCGTGAACGTCCAAACCCATCATGTGACCCAAACCGCACTGGAAGAACATCGCATGTGCGCCTGCAGCAACAGCTTCGACAGCATCGCCCCGCATGAGATTGACCGATTTTAAACCATCAACCAATGTCTCACACAATATCATTTGTCCTTCACGTATAGTATTACCATGATAATGATTGTGCAAAGTCTCGCCATTCACAGTCAATATAATTGGAAAAGCCAAACTACCCCCCTCAGTAAAAGCGGCTTCTTGCACCTTCGCCACGACTTCATATTCTTTCATACCCGATCGGGCGTATTGCATGGCAGCCAAGTGCATATTTGTTGTGGCCAAAACTGCTTTGTCAATTTCAGCAATTTCACGTTCTTCTTTATATGACCTTTGATTGATGATGGCTTTTACAAGGGGAATGGACGCTTGTGTAGAAAGTTCTTGCACGGGTACGTCCAACCATTGCGCTAACTTAATCGTATTGTCACCTCGATAGGGTGGAATAAAATGAACAGTGCGCTTCGAAGACAAGGCTTTTTTGATAAAACCTTCAATAGTAGGGTAGGGCTGTGTCTTATCAACGCCCACATGTTTTGCCATTTCACTTATTGACGGCAAAAGTCCCGTCCAAACAATATCATCAATGGTCAATTCAGTACCAAAAATGATTTCATCGCCGCTTTCAGTATCAATGATAGCAGCTAAACCTGCGACATCTAAACCGAAGTAATAAAGAAAGGTGCTATCCTGACGAAAGGCATAAGTATTGTCTTTATAGTTCACCGGACTTTCGTCATTGCCCATCAGCAAAAGGATACCTGAACCGACTGCTTTTTTTAAGACGCTTCTGCGGTGGATGTAAACGGATTTGTCAAACGTTCTGAAATGCATGGTTTTAGGTTTTAGATATCAATTGTCCATAAAGAACTGGTGAGAGAATTTGTCCTACATATATATATGTGTCAAAAAATCAAAAATAGGCGTTTGTGCTTTTAGTTTTAAAAAATACCCCTCAGTATTGTTGTGATACTGAGGGGTGTTTTTTGGGCCATTACAAAGTTGGATATTAGGAATTTTACTCCGAATCTTCTGTCTCTTTCAATTTCCGCTTAATCTCAGCCACAGTGCATGAGAATTTTTTTGCTAAATCTTTAAACGGTAGTTGCTGACGATAAAAATAATCCAGTTCTATTTCTTCTATTTCTGACCAAGTTTTGTTTTTCATAATTTTTATTTAAACCGTAAAAATGACTTTATTATAATTTTTTGATAAAGGGTAGTCTGTTGACTGTTAAAGGAGCAATAGCTGTATCCATCATGTTAAATTGTTTTGGACAAATTTAGATGTTTTAATTGAAATTTTCAAAAATTATAGGCAACACATAATTACAAGCCTTTTTCTTAATTCTTAATGCAGCCCTCAAAAAAAATTTACCTTTGCGCCGTGGATACATTGACTCAACTCATCGAACGATATCGGACTGCTCCGAAGGTTATACAAATCGCAGAGATTTTACAGAAAAACGATGCGCCTGCCCGCTTGCAACTCAATGGGCTTATGGGCGCACAGGAATCGTTTGTACTGACGGGGGCTTACATGAATGCCCCGCAGCCTTATCTCATTGTGGCCATTGACAAGGACGAAGCGGCTTATTTGCAAAACGATTTGCAGAATTTAATGACGACCAAAACGATCCATTATTTGCCCGATTCCTTCAAAAGACCTACGTATTTTGAAGAAATCAACTCAAATAATGTGTTGCAACGCACAGAAGTCATCAATAAACTCGCTCAATCAACGGCGCATGGAGAGGTCATCGTCACTTATCCAGAAGCCCTTTTTGAGAAAGTAGTCGCCCCTCAGTATTTGGAGGAAAAACGGATAACGATTTCTGTTGCTGAAAACTTGGATGTTGATTTTATGTGCGAATTGCTGATAGAATTTGGCTTTTTGCGGGTTGACTTTGTCTATTCGCCCGGTCAGTTTTCGATTAGAGGTGGCATTGTTGACGTGTATTCTTATGGCAATGAATATCCATATCGAATTGAATTGTTTGATGTGGAAGTAGAATCTATTAGGACGTTTGACCCGACGACGCAGTTGTCGCAACAAAAAATTAGGTCGGTCAATATTGTTCCAAATATCAATACCCGTTTTGACCGTTCTCAAAAAACGTCTATTCTTTCCATTTTGCCTCAAAATACGGTCATTTTTACGCATGATTTTCAAAACCTCATTGACCGGTTGCAAATCTGTTTTGAAAAAGCGGAAGCCTTTGGCGAAAAACTGCGCTACGAAAGCGACGAAGAAGTCAAGGAGATTTTTAGAGACCGTGCGTTCATTGAACCGCATGACGTGATTGAGGATGTGAAGACTTTGAGCCTCGTTTTACTGAGGGGGGGTAAAATTTCAGATTTGGGTATTCGGATTTCAGAAAAGATTGATTTTAAAGCAAGACCACAGCCTTCGTTCAATAAGAACTTTAATTTGTTGATTCATAATTTGCATGAAAATGAGTCGTCTAAACTGAAAAATTACTTGTTTACGGACAATGAAAAACAGATGCAACGGCTGTTTTCTATTTTCCATGACTTAGGTGCAAAGACGAAAGTTGAACCCGTTTTGAAAGCCATCCGTGAGGGATTTGTGGATTTAGAGTTGAATGTCGCTTGTTATACCGACCATCAGATTTTTGAACGATACCACCGCGCCCGTACACGTCAAGGGTTTTCTAAGGAACAATCTTTGAATTTGAGGATACTCAAAGAATTGCAAGAAGGGGATTATGTGACGCATATTGACCACGGCGTGGGTAAGTTTTCAGGTTTGGAAAAAATCAATATCAATGGGCAGATACAAGAAGCGGTGCGTTTGGTGTATTCTAACAATGATTTGCTCTACGTTTCGATAAATTCTTTACATAAAATCGCTCGTTTTGTCGGCAAAGATGGTACGCCGCCGAAACTCAATCGCTTGGGTTCTGATACTTGGCAAAACCTCAAAAGAGCGACGAAGAAAAAAGTTAAAGACATTGCGGCTGAACTCATTAAGCTCTATGCGGCTCGAAAAGCGGCGGGTGGTTTTGCATTTCCAAAAGATAATTATCTGCAAGACGAACTCGAAGCCTCGTTTATGTACGAAGATACGCCCGACCAAGCCAAAGCCACAACCGATGTCAAAACCGATATGGAACGCTCGTATCCGATGGACAGATTGGTGTGTGGTGATGTCGGTTTTGGTAAAACAGAAATAGCGATTCGTGCTGCGTTTAAAGCCGTAACCTCTGGAAAACAAGTCGCCATACTCGTTCCGACGACGATTTTGGCGATGCAGCACTACAAAACATTCAGCGAACGCTTAGGAGAATTTGGCGCAACGGTGGACTATATCAACCGTTTTCGCACAACAAAAGAGAAAAAAGAAGTCATGGAAGCCACTAAAATCGGCAAGGTGGACGTATTGATTGGTACGCACGCCATTTTGAATAAAGACATGGCTTTCAAGGACTTAGGTTTGTTGGTGATTGACGAAGAGCAGAAATTTGGGGTCGCTGCCAAAGAACGTTTACGCAGATTCAAAGTCAATGTGGACACTTTGACTTTGACGGCAACGCCGATTCCGCGCACCTTGCAGTTTTCGCTCATGGCGGCGAGGGATTTGTCTATCATCAGGACGCCGCCGCCGAATCGGCAACCGATACAAACCGAAGTTAGGGTGTTCAACGATGAAGTGATTAAGGAAGCGATTTACAAGGAAGTCGGGCGGGGCGGACAAGTGTTTTTTGTACACAACCGCGTCTCGTCGCTGCCCGATATGGTCGCTTTACTGAGGGGGCTTTGTCCCGATATTGATATCTCGATGGCGCATGGACAGATGCCGCCTGAAAAATTGGAAGAGACTTTAGTGGAGTTTATTGATAGAAAACACGATGTTTTGGTGTGCACCAACATTATAGAAACGGGTCTTGACATTGCAAATGCCAATACGATAATGATTAACAATGCGGACAAGTTTGGTTTGTCGGATTTGCATCAATTGCGGGGTCGTGTGGGTCGTTCTAACAAAAAAGCGTATTGTTATTTGTTTAGTCCCCCCCTCAGTGTTTTGACGCCCGAAGCCCGTTTGCGCTTGAAAACATTGGAGGAATTTACGGACTTAGGCGATGGTTTCAATATTGCGATGCGCGACATGGATATACGTGGTGCGGGCAATTTGTTGGGCGGCGAACAATCGGGTTTTATTGCCGACGTGGGCTACGAAACTTATCAAAAAATCCTTGATGAAGCCATTATGGAATTGAAACAAACAGACTTCAAAGAGTTGTTCAAAGAGGAAATGGAAAAGAAAACGTCTTTTGTGAATGAGGTTTCGATTGACACCGATATCGAAATGCACATACCCGATGAGTACGTCTCGAACACGCAGGAACGCCTCAATCTTTATACCCAACTCGACGAAATTGAAAACGAAGCGGGCATCACATCCTATGCCGCAATGATGACCGACCGTTTTGGCAAAATACCTGTACAAGTCGAGGAACTGTTCGACGGTTTGCGCTTGCGCTGGGCAGCGAAGGAATTGAGTTTTGAGCGTATTGTTTTGAAAAACAATAAGTTACAAGCCTTTTTTGTCGGCAATCCGCAATCGCCTTTTTATGAAACCAAGCAATTTCAACGTTTGATGAAATACGTGATGACGGAAGGTAAAAACAAACAAATGTCGTTCAAACAATCGGCTAAACACTTCATTTTGATTAGAGAAAACGTCAAAACCTTGAATGGGGCGCGGAATATTGTGGAGATACTGAGGGGTATCGC
>JAYSQG010000285.1:0-2153 GCA_043721685.1 Saprospiraceae bacterium
ATCTCAAAAGAGGCTTTTGAAATTCTGACGCAAAGAGGTATTGCTTTCGATAAAACAAAATCAGATTTATTTATAAGTTCAGAAAAAGATAAGGTTGAAACCATCAAATCTCATTTAGGGATACAGCAGCAAGTCAAACTTGATGACATAGTAGATTTTTGGAATAAAGTGAAAGGCATTAGTCTTTCAAAAGTAATTCAAAAAAGGGTTCAATACAGCATTTCTAAAAAGGCTTTGGCGCTTTTGATAAAAAAAGGGATAGCATACGACGCAACGAGACCGACTTCATTTGTTAGTGTTGAAACAAAAAATAAGGCTGTTAAGGATAATTTAGGTATTACAAGTAATTTGAAATTAGAACCTGATTTTTGGAAAAATGTAGAGCGAATTCCTGTATTTGACATTCAATTGTCAGGTAAAAAAGGCTGGTTTCGCCCTAACGCTTTACCCAAAATAGCCGTCACAGATGATGGATTAACAATTAGAATTGCATTGCCACCAGATAATGAAGCCGTTGTTATTGCCGACCCCTCAGTATTAAAAGCTGATTTTGGTGTGTCAGAGGCTCTTATGGAATTGGTATTGAACCACAATATATTGAATGGTACGAATAGTTTTTACGAGATTTTTAAGAATGCTAACTTAGTAAACGTTAGTTTGAGAACTACGGCTATGGGTGTTTCTATGCTCATACCTCAAAGTGATGTTGGGTTGCTCGATGCTGCAAAACCATTTCAACCATTTGGCGCACAACCAAAAAATGGTGACGCTTTTTATATTGGAAGTAATGAGATTTTTAGAAAAAAGCTGGCAAGCCTTAAATTGAATTTAACTTGGAAAGATTTACCGACTAATTTTCGAACTTATTACAAACATTATCAGAATCCGCCAACAAAAAAAAGTTTTAAAGTTAGCCAAGCTGTGCTTCAAAACGGAACTTTTATTAATGTAGATGGGCTTAATGCAACCCAACTTTTTAAAAGTCCAATGCTTTTACCGTTGCCAAATGACTTATTGACTACCCCCTTAGAATTGACGCAATTTATTAAAGGCGAAACAAGTCAAGGCTTTGTTCGGTTGACACTCAATCAAGGTTTTAAACATGATGAATATCTAAATGTTGCTATAAAGCGTGGTGCTCAAATTGCTGCTTTAGATCCCAAAAATACAACTGCGGATAGGTCTATGCCTAATGTCCCATATACACCTATAATTCAAAGTATGACTATGAATTATAGAGCAGAGGATACAACAACAAACACCCTACAACTCTTCCACCTACACCCATTCGACGAAACAAACCGAAACGCGATAGGTATAGGTGACAGTTTTTTGCCAAAGTTTGAAACGTCAGAAAATAAGCCCATCGAAGGTGCACTTTATATCGGTTTGCAAGAAGCTCAAGCGAGCGAAACGCTGAGTATTTTGTTCCAACTCAATGAGCCATCAGCGGATTCGTATTTGGCGGCAGCCAAAATAGAATGGTCGTATCTGGTTGATAATGAATGGCATAAGCTGAATGACGGTGAGCATATTTTGTCTGATACGACAGAAGGTTTTATTCGGTCGGGCATCGTTCAGTTGGTTTTACCTTTCGAAATAAGTTCAAAAAATACGACTTTATTGCCCCCTCAGTATCTCTGGCTTCGGGCGGCGACGGATGTGCGTTCGGCTGCGCGTTCGGCTGCGACTTGTCGGGTGATTGGCGTACATACGCAAGCGGTGCGGGCAGTTTTTGAAAACAACGCCAATGATTTAATGCGTTTGGATGTGCCTTTGGCGGCGGGTTCGCTCAAAAAAATGGTTGACCCATTGGCTGAAATTAAATCGGTTGCGCAGCCTTACGATTCTTTTGGTGGGCGTTCTCCCGAAGCAGGGACGGCTTTTTATGTGCGTTCGAGCGAAAGATTGCGGCACAAAGGGCGTGCGATTACGCTGAACGATTATGAGAGTTTGGTATTGGCGGCGTTTCCCGATATTTATAAAGTCAAGTGCATCAATCATTCGTTGGCTCAAAGGGTTTCGGAGGGCGCAAAAGACAAGCTCATTGCACCGGGATACGTGACCGTTGTGGTCATCCCGAATTTGGCGACACGCCCTTTAGCCGAACGTTTTGAACCCAAAGTGTCGCGGGGACGACTGGATGATATTAC
>JAYSQG010000286.1:0-1592 GCA_043721685.1 Saprospiraceae bacterium
AGCGAATGTCACCTATCAATTCCAAAACCCCACCGACGTAACAATAGAAGCCAAAACCGCTTCTGGACAAGTGATTTTCCATCAAATACTGAGGGGTGCAACGGTCGGCAATGTAGAGATACCAACAGTGGATTGGGTGAATGGGACGTACTTTGTCACGCTGCAATATGGTAAGGAGGTGAAGACGAAGAAATTGGTGGTGCGGCATTGATTCCTACGGAATGGCAAAAAAGGGGTGACAAAAGCCGATGTTTCTTAGTGAAGCATCGGCTTTTGTTCATTGATTGATAGGTTGTTCCTGCCGAGTAGGTCGGTCATTAATTTTTATGCTGACGCAAACATCTGTCAGTGATGGGATGTCAAAACCTCATACAAAGTCGCCGCCGTTTTGTCCCAACTAAATTTCTCCCTTTGAATACGTCCTTTTTCTATTAAATTTTGACGTAAATCGGCATTGATGGCGACATTTTCAAGCGCATCAGCAATTTCAAATACCGACAATGGATTAACCAAAATAGCCGCATCACCCGCCACTTCTGGCATCGAAGTCGTATTGGATGTGACAACAGGTACATCACAGTGCATCGCTTCCAAAATAGGAATGCCAAAGCCCTCGGCAAGCGACACATAAGCAACAGCCGTTGCTGCACCGACAATGCGTGGCACTTCTTCGTCGGCAACATAACCCGTAAAAATAATGTCTTTTTGAAAAGTTGAATTGTCAAAAGCCGTCCTTACATCACCCGTTTGCCATGCAAAACGACCGACGATGAGTAGTTTATATGGCAATTGTGTCCGTTGTTTCATCTCACTAAACGCAGTGATGAGCCGATGTACATTCTTTCGTGGATGAACCGCACCGACAAAAACAAAAAAAGGTACCCCCTCAGTATAAGCCGCCTTAACTGCCGTTTTGTCTGCGTCATCAATTGGTATGAAATCAGTACGACAACCGTTGTGACAAACGACTATTTTTTCTGGATTCAAAAAAGGGTAGTAGCGCAACGCATCTTGTTTTACAAATTCCGATACACATATAATAGTATGCGCTTTTTTCAAAAAACGCGGCGCAAAGAATTGGTAATATTGATAAACCAACCACGGCAGCGTGCTGCGTGCTTCGGGGTGCGCCCAACCGACATCGTGGAGTATGAGATACGTCGGCACATCCGTTCTTAGTGAACAGAAATTGTCAGTTGACAGGAAAATATCGGGTTTGTGCTTTTTCAAAGCTCTGGCTACCGACCATTCGTACCACCAAATAAACAAAAACGGATGTCGGGCAGGTGGAAACAAGACAATAGGCGTTACATTTTCACCAAACACATAACTTTCATCATAAGGACGGTCAAAAAAGAAGATAAACTCATCTTCGGGGTGTGCTGCTACCATGCGCCGCACCGTTTCATAGGTGAACCAACCGAAGCCTTCGAGTTTGTTTTTGAGCAAAAAGCGGGTATTGATGGCTATTTTCATTGGGCGAAAATAGGGTGAATAATTGGATGGTTGTAGGTGCGTTTTACTGAGGGGGTGAAAAAGTGCTTGAACAATCGTTATAAATACGTCTATAAATACGTCTATAAATACGTGTC
>JAYSQG010000287.1:0-12137 GCA_043721685.1 Saprospiraceae bacterium
CGCCTGCAAAAGCATGAGTTTTATCTTTTTTTGCAAAGCAATCCAACACTTTCCGAAAAACAATTCGCTTTTATGGTCATCTACACTGCCAAAGAGCCCTTGCCTTATGCGGACATTCAAAAAGGAATTCGCAAAATGATTTCCAAATTTAAACAAGAATTAGGAAATTGAGCCTTTCAATCATTTTTCATGGAAAAAGAAAAGGTCAGTCAAGAGCGTTTTATGGGTATGCAAGCGGGTAATGCCGAGTTGCAAAGCCGTTTACTTGATCTCATTAGAGGTGGTTTGGTTGCATTGGATTTATCCTCCTATTCCTATTTCGAAGAATTTGCGGCGCGTATGGTAGATGCTCAACTCGGGAGCATCGCAAAACGCATCCGTTCATGGTCAACTTTCCGCGAGCAATTTCCCGATACATGGCATGAAAAATTGCTGAATGAGTTGGGTGAATTGTATGTTTTTTCAAAAGCCTTCCAGCATTTTGACAATCTTTCTGACTCTTTTCAAGACGAATTACTCGCACAAGCTGGTGTGACAACACGTACAAGTGACCTTTTTCAACAACAAGGCGTACAAGACGAATGGCTCGTGTTGGGACAAGTAACGACTCCCGAACCCAATAATTTGACAAGCCGTCGAACATGGCTGATAGGTAAAGACACGCAAAAAATAGTGCTTTTGCTTGATTATTCTTTTGGATCGAGCGAATTCACCACTTTGTGGTTTAAAGAAATCGCTTATGCAGGTGAGGCTGTTTATTATCCTACGTCGTACCCGTTGCGGGTTGCTTTTAAGTCGGTGGACGTTGTACCGATTTTTACAGAAATCAGCGGCTACGAAACGATTGAAGCTTTTTTAGGGGCTTACTCTGAAGCACTTGCTCAAAGTCCTTGGCTGTCGCAATTTCCTGTTGTGTTGACTTCTATAAAGCCCATTTTTTATGAAAATAAATTTTTACTTGTTGATAAGAAAAAAAAGCATATCTATACTGAGGGGGAGGAAACGGCATTGTGGCAGCTATTGGCGATGAGTGGCGGGCAGTTCATATCCCTTTTTGGAGAATGGAACGGACAAGTATTTAAAGTCCTCAATGTATTTTCCGTCGAAAAAGATTAAAAAAAAAGCCAATTACCGCAGTACTTGGCTTTCCTATGTTCAAAGGGGGAATTGGAATTATAACTTATTGCTCACTTTCTTTCCCCAAAAACACACCTATGGCTTTCATAGCGAGGACGAGTTTCGGGTAATCAATCGTGTAATGGATGAATTTTCCTTCACGATGTGTATGAACCAAACCTGAAGCACGAAGAATTTTTAGATGCTGACTTGTGATAGACTGCTCTAATTTCAACGTGTTGTAAATTTTGTTCACGTTAATCGTTTTGTTCTTATCAATGAACTCAAGGATTTTCATCCTCAGTGGATGTGCTAAGGCGCGTAGGATGTCCGAAGAGACCTGAAGCCTTGCGTTGTCGAATTGAATATTCGCTTTTCTCATAGGGCTTGTTTTTGCTCGATTAATTAATAATTTTCAATGCAAAAGCAAATATGAGAAATATATGTATTTTTTCAAAATTTTTATGTAAAAATACCGTAAAAAGGGTAGAACCTAAAAACAAAAAATGCTGTAAGCCAACGACTTACAGCATTTTTGTTTGTGCAAATTTTTTATTAGTTGCCTGTATTCTCTGTTAATTCCTCAACAAGGCGGCTGATATGGTTGATTCTTTCAGTATCAACACGGTAATAAATAAATTTGCCATTGCGCTCAGTAGCAACTACTCCAGCACGGCGTAAGATAGCCAAATGTTGTGAAGCGACAGACTGCTCAAGACGTAACTTGATATACAAATCAGTTACAGTCATTTTCTCATTTTCCTCTAAGAGTTCGATGATTTGCTGGCGGAGCTTGTGATTCACAGCACGTAATACTAATACGGCTTTGCGGAGTTCTGCATAATCGAGTTCGATGTCCTTTTTCCCCTTTTTAAGGACGATTGTCTCGTTCTTCTGTTTTCTCATTTTACGTTCATTAAATAAATTGGTGATAAAATAAATTCAATGTGCAAGTGACAATAGTGTAGTTTTATTAATAAATTTTGTTTCTAATATAAAAAAATTGTGCCAACTTTTTTACCACATTAAATCTTGATGATTGTTTAACTAAAGGCTAATGTAGTAATTATTTATGTAAATAGTCAAAACTTTTAATTGATTTTTTATTCGCATACTGTGATTTTTATTAAATTACAGCATTATTTAACCTATATTACAAAATCCGTGCCTATTTATGTGATAAAAACTCTATTTAAATTTAAACTTTATTCAAGGCAATTAAAATATGTCTAAGTCAGTAGCATCAATTTCATTCACTTATATATAATTTAATCCAATAAATTAGATTTTTTATGTAATTGTGCAATAAATTAAATTGTTTTGTCAAATAACATTTATTTCACAAGCGTTGTTTCGGTTTTGTAATATTGGGGGCTTTCAAATACTCTGGGGTGTGATATGCCACATCAACAAATTTTTTTATTAATTTTCTTTTATAACTTAATAATATTAAATATCGTGCCGAACTTGTAATGGGCAAAAAAAGTGCATTCGGATGCTGCAGAATCTCTTGGCACTTAGGCGCACCATTGCCACAAAAAATGATTTTTTGATTTTTTTTAAAATATTCTGAAAAGGAATCTTCGTCAATAATTTTTGGACTCATAGGTTCCATTTCTTCTAAACCTTTTTTTTCTTGTGAATATTTATACAAAGTTGTATAAACTTCCATGCGCCGCGCATCTATCATCGGACAATACAAAGCATTTTCATTACGGGCTTCGCTGAAAGCTGCCATCGCTAACGATTCAAGCGTATCTATGGCTATCAAGGGTAAATCGAGCGCATAACAGATTCCTTTGGCTGTGGAAGCACCAATGCGTAGGCTTGTATAAGAACCGGGACCGTTGCTAATGGCGACAGCTTCCAAATCATTGATTGTAATACCTGCAATGTCTAAACACTCGTTTATCAGCAAAGTCATTTGCTCTGCATGGCTATTGCCGACGATTTCACGCAAGGCAATTACCTTATCATCGCGGCTTATTGCGATGGAACATATATCCGTTGCGGATTCAATATTTAATATCAAACTCATATTTTATCCCCCCTCAGTATTTTTCAAGTTTTGAGTATCCAGTTTTGGGTTGCCAACACAACTAATACGCAATAATTATAAAAAAAATCTGCTCAAAGGTAACTTTGAGCAGATTCGTATTGCCAAAATAAAAGATTTATTTTTTCAAAATGGCTTTATAACGTCCTAAATCGTTAAACAATTTTAAAGATTCTTGGATTTCGATGTCATTTCGTAAGCCAATTTTTATCAAACCGTTTTCATAATAATACCGTGAAACGATTTCTTTCTCGATTTCATCAACGATTTCTGCCTTATGTTTCTGCAAATCATTCTTTTTGTCAATTGTGATTTTAGATTCTATGGCCTGTAATTCTGCTTCAATCGTTGCATATTTTTCTTTCTTAGATTCTGCTTTCAATTTTTTCAACAGTTTTTCACTTTCAGAATCGTATTGAAAATTGCGTTTACCTAAAAAAGAAGTAAATTCATCGAAATCGGTAAACCGAAATTTATCAGGTTCAGCAATCGTCGGATTTTTTAATGCGTACATAGTCACATAGTCAAAAATCAAAAACTTTTCTTTTAAGGTTTTCATCAAACCTAAATCGTCAGATTTATCCAAAACCAAGTCAGGTTTCACGCCACCGCCATCTAAAACTTCACGTCCACCTCTCGTTTTAAACTTCGCTCTTGCTGAATCGGGCAACTCTACAGGCGTACCTTTATCGTATTTAACGGCTTGAATACAGCGACCGCTTGGAATATAATATTTCGCTGTCGTCAATTTCAATTTAGAGTTATAGCCAATGTCACGGATGTTTTGCACCAAACCCTTACCATAGCTGCGTTGTCCAACAACCACTGCACGGTCATAGTCTTGTAACGTACCCGAAACAATTTCAGATGCCGAAGCCGTGCCTTTATCCACTAGAACAACGATAGGCATTTGTTCGTCAGCCGAAGCATTCAGCGTTTTGAAACTTCTGTCCCAATCCACCACTTTCCCTCGAGTGGTCACAACCATTTCGCCTTTTGGAATCCAAATATTGCAAATATTGACCGCTTCGTTCAACAAACCACCGCCATTGCCACGTAAGTCGAATATCAAACCTTTCATATTTGGGTTCTTTTCTTTCAACTCTCTGAACGCTTTTTCGACGTTTTCACCTGCATCGCGTGTAAAAGTTGTCAAAATGATATAACCAACTTTATCGTTCAACATGCCAAAATAAGGCACATTTTTTTCAGATACTTCATCACGTACCACTTTGATTTTCAATGTTTTATCCGAACCGTCTAATTGCGGACGTGCAACAGTTAACTCAACATCTGTTCCTGGCGCACCTTTCAAAACGTCACCCACTTCTTCAATTGACTTGTCCTTAGCCGATTTGCCATCAACAGCGACAATTTTGTCACCCGACTTCAAACCCGCTTTTTGAGAAGGCGACGCATCAAAAATATCGGTGACAAACACATATTCACCCGTTTTGTCAAACGAAGCACCTACGCCGTTGTACTTCCCCTCAGTAATATAACGATAACCTTCAATATCAGACTCCGAAATATAATTGGTGTAGGGGTCAAGCGAGTTTAACATCGCATCAACGCCTGTCCGCATCAGTTTTGACGGGTCGAGGTCATCAACATAATAGGTGTTGAGCTCTTTATACAAATTGGTAAAAATTTCAATGTTTTTTGAAATCTCAAAATACTTACCATGGTCTGTCCGCCGATTAGCTGCTACGAAAATCAATGCCACAGCACTGAAAATCAAAACTTTACGCGTTTTTAGAAAATTTAATTTCATTATTTTTCAATTTGTGTTTTTAAAAAAGTAGAACTTCTTAATTTGAACGAATAAAACGCAGTTTTAGCGTAAAAGATACCCCCTCAGTATTTTGGGGTTAAAGTTCAAATTTCACACCATATATATACGTGTATTATTTCTTGACAAGAAAAAACAATAAAGGTCGCTTTTAAAGACCGTTCAGTTCCTCAAGAAACTGTTCAATCGTTATAACATCAACCTTTGGAAAAGAAATGTTTTTCAAAACCTTAAAGTCTTTATCATTTGAAACAACAAAACGAACACGTGCTGCGACAGCGCAATCAACAAACTTATTGTCGCCTTTGTCTTTTTCAATCAGACTCCAATTATAGTAAATTTCAGTTTTTTCGACATTGGGCAAGATATTTAATAGCTCCGCTACATTGTTAGCAATAGATTGAGTTGTTTTTTCTTCCAGTTTTTCAACATATTCTGATAGAATTTCATTGCTGATTGCTAAAATATACTTTCCCTCAATCAAGGCATCAAAAGCTAAACGATACTTCGATATTTTCGGAAGTATCATTAATAAAACGTTGGTATCCATAACGATTTTCATCATTTTCGGCTACGCATTTTTTCGTTTTTCCATTCTTCAATTGTCTCATCAGACCACCCTTTTTCCTCCCAAAGTTGAGACATCTCATCTGTTACTTTTTGAGCAAAATAACGCGCTAAAAGGCGACGAATTTCTAACAACTGCTCGTCAGACAGTTCATATCGAAACAATTTAACCAATTCAAGTTGTAAATTGCTTAATGGAGCGTGTATCGTTGTCATTTCCATTATTTTTTAAACAAAAATAAGTTTATTTTGAAATAAAAGCACATTGAAATTTACCACTGCTGCGCCTGATGCGGATACCGCACCACATATTGCTCTTTAATAATCCGACCCAAACGCTCACGCAATTCCTCAATATTTTCTTTGGAAGTAGCAGACATAATGACACTTTCGCCGTATTTATTGGTCAAATTCTCTATTAATTCGGCTTCAATATTCTCTTTTGTTTCCGTATCAACGAGTTCATCAAAATAACGTTCACGGTAAAGATCCATTTTATTGAAGACCATCAAAGTCGGTTTATCGTCCACGCCGAGGTCTTTGAGCGTCGCTTGCACCGTCCGAATTTGGTCTTCGTACTGCGGATGTGCGATGTCCACAACGTGCAAAATGATGTCAGATTCGCGTGTTTCGTCCAACGTTGATTTGAAACTTTCGACCAAATGATGCGGCAATTTGCGGATAAAACCAACCGTATCGCTCAATAAAAATGGCACCGCATTGAAAACAACCTTGCGCACAGTCGTGTCCAATGTTGCAAACAATTTATTTTCAGCAAAAACATCGGCTTTAGCCAACGTATTCATCAAAGTCGATTTGCCCACATTCGTATATCCGACCATTGCGACCCGAATCATCGCCCCACGCTGTTTGCGTTGCGTTTGAGATTGACGGTCAATGGTTTCGAGTTCTTTTTTCAACAACCCAATCTGAAAACGGACGATACGGCGGTCGGTTTCAATCTCTTTTTCACCGGGTCCACGCATACCGATACCACCTTGCTGCCGTTCCAAGTGCGTCCACATACCCCTCAGTCGTGGCAACAAATATTGGAGTTGCGCCAGTTCCACTTGTGTCCGTGCCTGTGCAGTTTGCGCCCGTTGTGCAAAAATATCGAGAATTAGAGACGAACGGTCTAAAACCTTGATTTTCAATGCCTCTTCGATGTTTGCGTACTGTTTTGGCGACACATCGTCTTCCAAAATTGCCATCGTAACGTCAGGGTGAGATTGCACATAAGCGGCTATTTCTTCCAATTTTCCTTTACCGACAAATAGGCGTGTATCGGGATGCGCCAGACGTTGTGTAAATCGTTTTATGGTTTTTGCACCCGCCGTCAAAGCCAAAAATTCGAGTTCATCGAAATATTCAAGCACTTGTTCCTCTGTTTGATTCGGCAAAATAAGACCGATAATAATGGCTTGTTCTTCGGCTTTCACAAGTCCTTTTCCGCGTTCGTCCGTACCGACTTTAAATTGATTACTTTTATCGTTTGTCAAAACTTTATTTATTAAATATGAATGATGAAATATGAAAGTTAAATTATTGACTTCCCGTATTTTATGTTTGATTTTAAAAGTGAGATTTTTAGATTTTGTAAACCTATACCCCCCTCAGTATTTTTAGTATTTAGAGGCAAAACAATAATCAATTTACCAATAACCAATCCCTAAAAAATCATCACCGAATCCGCTTCGGAACAGGGTCACAATGCTCGTGCGTTGACCATGGATGACACCTAAAAATGCGTTTCAAACCCATCCAGCCCCCCCTCAGTATGCCCCATTCCATGACCGCATCTATCATGTATTGCGAGCAAGTGGGCGTATATCGACACTTACTCGGACCCAGAAGCGGCGATAATAAAAGCCGATATGCACGAATCGGTAAGATAAATATTTGTTTCAATAACTGATTCATTTCCAATGATTTAAAACGAGGCGGAATCAATCGTTTTACTTTTTGATAATAGAAAATAGCCCTGCTTTTTTGAAGGAATATTGACTTGTACAATGTTCTTTTGGTCAACAAACACTTCCGTTAGAACTCGATTTTCGACTGAAATGTTCCTTACTTCACGAATGTTTTTTATTTCTAAATACACCCACAAGGCTTGTTTGTCCTTCGTTGTTTCTTTTCCAACCCATGTATAAGGTGTTTTTTTGCCATTGAGCTGAATAGAGAAATTACTTTGCAAATAATTGACAATCAGATTATTAGCCTCTTGAATTTCTCTTTCTGAACCGATGAATAATTTAGATTTTCCTTGTTTTTCAAGGGCTGATTCTAAGTCGTCAATGAAAATATGCATCGTTATTTGCATTGATTTTTCGGCAGGTTGAAAGACCATATCTGTTTTAGAAATGTGGAAAGCGTGGTACGGATTAGCTGTGCTAGGTGTAGTTCCATGCGCCATGCTCAGCATGGCGATACCTGCGATACTTACGATATTATATAGGCGCATATTCTTCAAATCCTTTAAGTAAGTAAGTTCCCAATCACGCCAGTTTTTCACCAAACCAGCTTTGACAGGGTTGTTTAATGTGTATTGTATTTTTTGAATAAATTTAATTCTATCTCTTATCAAACGGTCATAGGTTTCACGTTGCCAAAACTTTGGGCAATTGGTTTTTGAGCTAAGAAGAGGGGACCTGATGTTGGGTTGTCTAATAAGTTATCAAATTTACCAAAGTACAAATCTTTTTCTGCTTTCAAAAAAAATCATTTGTCCATCAACATAATCGCCGCCATCGTCTCTATGCCTTCAAACAGGCAACCGATCCGTAAATTCTCATTCTCCCCATGCTGATTATTGTCGTAATTGACCACAGGAACAGTCAATGGTGGCGTGTTCAGTATCTCTTCAAATAAAAATAAAGGCAAACTACCGCCCGCAGAAGGCATCAAAATCACCGCTTCTTTCGTCGAAGTTTGAACGGCTTTGACGACACGTTGTGCCAACGGCAAATCCATTGACGTGCGTTGTGCATTGTAGCCACTGCCCGATCTGATGGTAGCGATGTTTGGAAATTTCATCCTTTCTTCGTCTGTCGGTTCACGGTCAAAGACTTCGTAGCCTTGTTTTTTGATGTGATTTATGACTTTTTGTATTTGTTTTTGCGCATCATTACCTTTCACAAGGCGCAAATCGAGTGTAACCGTTGCTATTGTGGGAATGATATTCGAAGCCAATCTGCCGACATTGGCACTGACGAAGCCGTTGATATTCAGCGTTGGCAATGTTGTTATGGACTCCAAAAACGTTCTTTCGGTGCTTTCAGGTTGAGCAAAAGCCAGTTCTCGTTGCATCATGGGTGCAGGGTCGGGAATGGCAGCAAGGGCTTCGCGCTCCAATTTACTGAGGGGTATCACATCGTCATAAAAACCGTCAATCGTTACGTGGCCTTCGTCGTCCTTCATTGTGGCGAGAAGTCGCGTCAATTTCCACGCAGGATTGGGTGCCCAATTGCCATAATTGCCCGAATGAAGCGGTCTTTTTGCGCCAAAAACCGTCATATTCATGTTCACATCGCCGCGCACGCCAAAAACAATTTGCTTTCGACCCGACGCATGAAGTGGACCGTCGGCAATAATCCACATATCGGCTTTCAAAAGGTCTTTATTTTTTTCTAAAATTTCATTTAGGTGTGTTGAGCCTTTTTCTTCTTCTCCTTCAAATAGGAATTTGATATTAATCGTTGGCGAAATGCCGTTTTGACGCAAGGCATCATAGGCATTGATGATGGCAAAAACGCCTGCTTTATCGTCAGACGATGAACGTCCGTAAATGCGATAGTTCATACTGAGGGGGGCATTTTCGCTTGGAAAATCTATGAACTTGCCGCCTTTTTCAAGAGAATTCGTTGCCATTTGCGGTTTAAAAGGCGACAAACCTTCTGCCCATTTGTCGGGATTGACGGGTTGACCGTCATAATGCGCATAAAAAACGATGGTCGTCGTGGCGTTAGGCACTTTGACTTCGCCAAAAACGGCGGGAATCGCTCCTTTTGACGTGCCGTTTAACAGTTTCACATTCGTAATACCTCGCTTTTTCATCATATCTGCTATGAATTGGGCATTGGCAGAAAGCGAAGCCGTATCGTTCATCGTGTTGGGCAATGATAGGAAGGTGGCATATTCCTTCAACAAAGCATGTTGCCGTTTTTGATGAAAAGCAGTTACTTTACTGACCGCTTCTGAAGCCGTGGGAAGCAGTGTTTTTTGACTGAATAATAAAGAAGTAAAGGACATTAAACAAACAGACAATAGAATTTTTTTCATGAATTAGGTTTGATATTTATTTGATAAATTATTTAAAATCAATGTTTTATGTTAAGTATTATTTTTGCCAAATGTAATTTGACGTCACGTTATTCAGCATCTTCTTCATCAACATGCAAAACATGTAAAAACCGATGGATAATTGGTGCGAAAAAGATACCCATGACCGATAAGAATGTCACGCCACTGTAAATGGCATAAAGGGCGGAAAAAATCTTACCCGCATCAGATTCCATCAAGCCAATCGGGCCCATGCCTGTTAAAATCATGGATGCACCGAGAAAGGCATCTACCCAAGACGGTTTGTCGGTTTTGACGTTTTCTTGTCCAAAATACCAATAGCCGACCGTGCCAATCACCAAGGAGAACAGTAATAAAATCAAAGAGATGAAAAAATATTTGAGCAAACGTTGACGATACTTCGCATCAGACGCAAGGGGTTCGTTTTTATGCTCAAAATTCATAATAGTGCTGTTCATAATTCTGCGACTTTTCATTGTTATACGTTTATGTTGGAAATGAAATTTTACCCATCGAAACACTTGGGACACCTTCTCGCGTGCCAAAGTTTGTAACGTTACCAGCCACACATTCATTGGCTAAAATAGCAAACAAAACAGCTTCTTTGGCATCACCGTTGATGCCCAAAGTATCTGTTTTGTTGAAAGCTATTGAAGGCAATAGTTCTTTTAAATAATTGATTAATAATGGATTGTGTGCGCCACCGCCACTTGTGTAAATTTTAAATTGCCTCATTTCAGATTCATTAAACTGTTTTTGTTTAAACAAATATTGAATCGAATCGGCTATGGTTTCGGCTGAAAAACGGGTTAAGGTTGCTAAAAGGTCTTGTACTGAGGGGGGCATTTTTAAAATGTTAATCGCTTTTTCAACATACGCTACATTGAATAATTCGGGTCCAGTCGTCTTTGGAAAAGGTTTTTTGAAAAAATCATTGTCCTTCAAAGCGACTAAAAGTTCAGGCAAAACCTGCCCTGAAAGAGCTATTTCAGCGTCTTTATCGTAGTTTTTATCTGGAAAATAACGTTTTGTGAAGGCATCGAGCAGTGTGTTGCCCGGTCCTGTATCGGTCACAAAGACTTCGGAAGCATCGAGCGAAGCGGGTAAATAAGTGAAATTGGCGATGCCACCCATATTGAGCATCAAGCGATTTTCAGAAGGATCAGAAAAAATAAAATAGTCGCCATAAACTGCCAAAGGTGCGCCTTCACCACCCGCAGCGACATGTTTTTGACGAAAATCGCTGATGGTGATGATGCCTGTGGTCACGGCAATGTGGTCGCCGTCCCCAATTTGAAGCGTGGCGTTAGGAAATTGTTCGAGTTGATGCAGAATTTTAGGTGCGTGAAAAACAGTTTGTCCATGACTCGCTATTAAATCCACCCCCTCAGTATCGAGTTGCCATTTTTTCAAACAAGACAAAATCATATCGCCATGTAATCGCCCAATCCAAGCATTTAGCAACGTTAAGTGTTGAAAATCAATATTTTGTTGCGCAAATATTTTTCTAATTTCAGTTTTTACCTCCTCCCTATAATCCACTGTTTCAAAGTTCAAAAGGGTCACTTTTGTCTGGCTGCCACTGCCTTCGATGCGGACGTGTGCCACGTCTAAACCATCCATAGATGTGCCTGACATCAAGCCGATGATGTGTCGCACCCGTTTTTGAGCAATGTAATAAAGCCGTTCAACATTCTGATTCATAAAATTGATTTTTATTTGACACGAAGATAGTGAAGCGCAAAGTTTCTCAATACTTTGAACCGTTGTATCTTTGCAACAATAAAAAAATAGCAATGGAAAAACGATATTATACTTCGACGAATTGGGCACCTTGGCTGGGGTTTGCCTTTGCGGTTTCGCCTTTTTTTCTCGCTTTTGTCAGTAATGGATGGCTTTTGGCTTTTCTCATTTTTTTGAGTTTCCTACCTGCGCTTGCGGTTGGCTTGACACTGAGGGGGTACTTTTTGCTTGAAAGCAATCAAATTAAGTATTGTTATGACCGCAAAAGTGGTCGAGAGACCGATATTGCTATCAGTCTGATTGACGTGATACGGGTTCAAAGGGTCGGTAAATCGGTCGCCATTTCGTTTGACAGAGACGATAATATCACTAAACGGATTCACGACACAGAGGCGTTTATTCAAGATATTATGGCGCGCAATCCACGTATCGAGTTGGTTTAATTTTATAGACATTAATTACAAACATGAGACATCCCGAATTTTACAACAGTTTAAATTCGTTATCTAAACCTAATAAATCCGTTAGGATTTGCACGTTTGTAGATTAAAATGAACGGAC
>JAYSQG010000288.1:0-7360 GCA_043721685.1 Saprospiraceae bacterium
TTTTCGCCAAATACGTTGATAAATAATTGATTTTCAAGATGATAAACAATTTTTAAAAACATATTAATAATCACACGAAAAGATATGATGTATGGACAGGTGTTTGCACCGACCGAAAACCACCGTAAATATAATCTACGATGTCTACAAACGTGAAGATTTTTATCCAAAAGGCTGTTGTTTTTTAATAAATGGTGTTCCAAAAACAGAAAAAGAAGTAGAATTATAAGTTTGTTGCCTTTTGGACATTAACACTTTGTTTAAGTTTAATGTAAAATAAAAAAAAAGCTGTCTGCCCTAACAAAAGGGCAAGACAGCTTATGTCAAACTATTTCACTAAATCATTATTCTCTTCAATTCACTTATGAGTTGTGGGTCGAAAGTCTTCGTTTTTCAGCGCATGACTCCCAACCCGTTTCTCATAGTATGTTAGCGTTGTATCTGCACGTAACCTACTTTTTTGTTGCCTTCACCATCGTCGAAGATGTAGAAGTAAGTGCCGTCTGGTAACTCTTCGTTATTCCATTTACCATTCCAATCGTTTTTGTAACCTTTTGTTTTCATCACTTCCGTACCCCAACGGTTATAGACGTTGACAATATTATTGGGGAATTTTTCGATGCCTTCAATGACGAAGAAATCGTTAATACCGTCGTTATTCGGTGAAAAAGCATTGTAAACCTTAATTTTATCACAACTGACAATCACTTCAACTTTTGCTGTATCGCAACCACCGATGTCGCAAAGTCCGTAAGTAAAGACATCTGGTTGTCCGCTGTTACAATATTCAAGATCTGGTGTGTAAATGATACGCATGTCTGTTGTCACTAACACTTCACCGTGTTTCGGATTGGTGACTATGGTCACTTTACCGCCATTTGCATTCAAGCTATCGTTAGACAATATATCAATCAAAACAGGTTGTGCTTTGATGGTAGATGCCGTATCCGGGAATGCTCTTGGGCGTTTTACCGCTCTTACATAAACATTGGTCGTTACGTAAGTTGTATCATTGATACCATACTCATCCGAAATCACATAAGTCGCTTTTTCAACACCTAAGGCAACGCCTAATCGTGATGCGCAAGTTGTCCCTGATAGATCACTGAAACGTGCATAAGTATTTGTACTGGCTACGAGTTTTGAGATGCGATAACGTGTACCCAACAATTCATTGGTCGCAATACATAAGGTGTCTTTGTCTCCGACATAGATTACAGACTCAATATACTGAGGGGTCAAACAAGCGGCATTGATTGTCAATGTATCGGCACAGCCTGTATTTTGGTTGATGAAGACCAGTGTGGAATGCCCCCTCGGAATGTCCAACAGCGTACCCATCGGAAGAATATTCTTATTCAACTCCATGATACCGTAAGAACTGTTAGCCGTACGTGTCAATTTTATGCCACCATAAGTCTTACTTCTATCACCACCTATAATGGTCAAAGTTGAAGAACTGAGCATCCAGTGACCTGTGGGGTCCCAAGCGTTCATTAAAGCAACTAATTCATCCATTGTATTGACTGTTGGTGCTGTATACGTTGTGCCATTGACCGTCCAATAATCTAGACTGTAAGGTCCTGTTGCACCCCGTCCTGGAATCGTAAAGTAAGTGTATGCAAAAGTCGTATCGTTGTTGCAAGCATCAAACCCACCCGTATAAGAAGTACCGTTCAGTAAAATGGTGTAATCAGGAATCACATCGTAAGGAATCTTGACGCAGACTTTTGGATCAGCAGAACATGCATCTGTAACAATAACAGAGTCTTGTGGAATGATGCTACCACAACCTGGCAATGCGACCGTAATGAAGAGTTTCACATAAGCCGACCCGCCTGTTGATGTCATGACGCGGAGACAAGCTGAATCCACACCAATATTCAAGGCTTTGTACTTGATACACTGTGAAATCGGATTAATATTGATGTCCGTATAGTTGTTGGTATTGCCCGCACATTCGTTGACCACACTGACGATATTACCTGTTAAACCGAGTTGCGCTGCCGTTAGGCAAATCGAATCTGTTTGTGGGTATATCACAGTGCGATTGATAACGATTTCAGGTGAACAAGTCACTTTTACAAGTAAAGTGTCCTTACAACCATAAGGGTTTTCAAAAATAACGGTGTGATTACCAGTTGCAAAATGTAAAGTAGAACCTGCGTTACAAGTACCAAAACCACGTGAGTAAGGCGTTCCATTATCTGTAATGGTGTACGATGCAATACTGTTGTATGGGATTTCGACACAGACATCAGCCGTACTGTTGCAATCTGTAATCACTTTAACAAGCGATGATTGCGTGATGAAATCTGTACAGCAAGTCGCATTGTTGTTTGCAATGGTTACTGCCAAAATAGTCAAGCAAGTCGGGTCGCTGTTTCTTGAAACAGTTACTGAATAATTGCCTGGTATCAAACTACTATGACTGTTCGTCATGCTCGCACCTGTTGACCACGTGTATGTGTAATTCGCTGAGTTATCAACCACAATCGTAGCAGTTCCGTTGGAAGCACCACACACTGCTGCGGTTGTTTGAACCGTTGCGACGGGTGGCGTACAACAGCCTTGCGCATTGTTGTTAATGGTGATTGGAACAACCGATAAGCAAGTCGTTGAGCCGCTTCTCGTCACCGTCACTGTATAATTACCTGCTGCTAAACCTGTATGTATATTTGTTGAACTACCGCCATTCGACCAAGCAAAGGTGTAATTTGCCACATTATCAACAGAAATTGTAGCTGTTCCGTTGGCATTACTACAAGTCGCATCCGTTTTTTGAACCGTTGCGGCTGGTGGTGTACAGTTGCAATCGTCACCTACAATAATCGTAAAGACTTTTTGACAAGTGCTGCCTCGTGAAGCCGTTACAGTATAAGCACCCGCTTGTAGCCTTGTACGATAAGGACCAGTAGCTCCATCAGACCAAGCATAGTTCAAGCCTTGTGTTGGCACCATCGTAATTGTACCGTCGTTGCCTGCACAAGTGGCGTTTGTATGCACTTCTTTAACCGTCATTGTATCACGTACTGTAATCAACTGGCTACAAGTTGTGAAATTACCACAACCGTCAACGGCAGTCCAAGTACGTGTAAGTATGTAATAGCAGTTATTACCTGTTGGCGTTGTGGTTGGTGTCATCGTCACGTCCACCACATCTGTACAGTTATCCGTTGCCGTTAAGATTGGTGCAGTTGGCACATCTGAAGGCGAAGCGACTGTGATATTTGCAGGGCAAGCAGACAAAACAGGTGGTTTATTGTCCGTCACTTTAAGGAAAATGCGCCATTCACTTTGGTTGCCACAACCATCAATAGCGACCCAACGACATTCAATCAAGAGGCTGTATCCGTCTGTCAAGCAGTTACCCCGACGTCGTGCCAAGTCTTCAAAAGTTAAAGTTGCACTGCCAGAACATTGGTCCGTAGCCACTGCATCACCCATTTGGAAAATGCGGATGTCTTCGCAAGACATGGTTAATGTGTCGCCACTGATCATACCAACTAAACGTGGGTTGTTAGGTCTGATTACAGGCCCCTCAGTATCTTTTACCGTAACCGTTTGGATAGCTGTTTTTGTGTTACCACAAGCATCTGTCGCAGTAAATACACGTGAAACAGTGTAGCTGCAACCAGAACCATTGGTTGTGTTTCGAACTGAAATCGCTGGCGCACCACAGTTGTCTGTTGCCACAGCTAAGATATTGGGTAGAGGGTCTGTACATCCGATAGTGACATCGGCAGGGACACTCGTAAATGTCGGTGCAATATTGTCAAATACCGTAATCACTTGTTGTGCCGTCGCTGTGTTGCCACAACCGTCGTTAGCAGTCCAAGTCCGTGTAACTGTTTTGCGATTCACACATGTTTGGGTTGAACTCGCATCGGCAACAGTTATAGTTGGCACATTGCCAGTACAATTGTCGGTAGCTGTAACAGTTGCCGCTGGTGCAGGAATTTCAGACGGACATGACACAGTAATATTGGCAGGAATACCCGCTAAAACTGGTGCAATATTGTCGAAAACAGTGATTATCTGTGCGCCAGTTCTTTTGTTGCCGCAAGCATCAGTTGCAGTCCAAGTCCGCGTAATTGTTTTGCGATTTGCACATATTTCATTTGAAACGGCATCTGCAACACTAATAGTTGGGTTAGAATCGCACGCATCTAATGCAGTGACGTTCGTAGAAGCTACTGGTACATCAGCCACACATGTTACCGTAATATTGGCTGGAATATCGAGTAGTTGCGGTCCAACAATATCTTGAACATTAACTATTTGAGTACCCGTTACCGTCCGACTGCAATTATCAGTCGCTTTCCAAGTCCGCGTCAACGTGTAATTGTAGGAACAATTTCCATTGGTACGAGCTTCTGCGAATGCAACTGTTGCGCCATATAGTTCAGTCACTGTTGCTGGAGACGGAATACTATTGCAATTTGCTGTTATATTGGTTGGGACACCCACCAATTGTGGTGAATTGGTATTGACTGTAATTTTAACAGAATCAGTGCTTTGGCAACCGTTTATGTCCATAATCGTCAAGTAGTAAGTCGTTGTTACCAACGGACAAGCTATTGGATTAGAAATATTGGTTGCATTCAATCCTGTGGATGGCGACCAACTGTAAACACAGTCGAGGATACCCGCTGTTCCATAAAGTTTTACACAAACACCTGGACAAACCGTTGTGTCATTATTAGAAATAACCGTTTTAGGCGATTTTCTAACGAAAATAGATTTCGTTGATTCATCAAGACAACCCCCATCGTTCACAGTCAATTTAATCAATTTACTGCCAAACGTGGCGTATCTGACAACAGTTGTATCCCCTAAAGGACGTGTGGCTGTTGCTGGAGAACGACGTACTATGACACCACCGTTCAAGTTATAATTCAATATAGCCGCAGGTGTTGCGCGCCCTGAGAACAAGAGCGTTATTTCCGCTTCGTTACAGAAAGGTTCTATCACAACAAATTCGGAACGTGGGTTTCCAGCGAGGTACAGGCTGAATGAGTCCGTAACACTGCAACCATTTGCCCCCCTCAGTAAAACACGCATATTATTGTAAGAACCATTCAAAACAGCGTCAAAAGTGATGGTATTGCCATTGACAAAAACATTGCGCCACCCTCCACTGCCTGAGATTTGATAGCTTGTAATGGCTTGATCAAGGGTGATGCTGACTGGCATACTACCATTCGTACACGTTGACAAATCACCTGTGCGTGAAACGATAACAGGTTTAGGATTCACATTTACAACAACCGTATCATAACCAAAACAACCATAATCATTGAAAGCAATGATCGAATAGCTCGTTGTTACTGAGGGGGTCGCTATAGGATGTGCGCTGTACGGATCATTCAAAGATGACTGCCCTGATGTCCACAAATAATGCGTACCACCTTGGGCATGCAGGTTCACACTGTCACCTGCACATATCGTACGGTCAACACCTGCATAAACCCAAACCATTGGGTTTATGGTCAACGATTTCGTGATAGAACCGATACAACCATTGCTGTCCGTAACCGTCAAAGTAACTGTGTAACTTCCAGCTGCCTGATAATCATGTGTTATGTATTCCTCTGTTGATGTCGCACCATCGCCAAAGTCCCAATGCCAAGCAATAAATGGACCACCCACAGCGTCAAAATGCGTTCCTGAGAATGCACAATTGTTTTCTGTTATAAAATCAACTGCTGCTGCGCAAAAACGTAGAGAAATGGCTATGGAGTCTGTGTTATTGACCAATGTTACCTCATTTAAAACAGACCCACCTGGTCGGTCTGAACCGCGAACAGTCGCCCTATTGACGATACTTGTCGAAGGTGAGCTAACGCGCGCTTTAAGGGTAACAGTCGTTGAGTCACCAAAAGCTAAGAATGGAATACGATGTGTCGCTGTTGAGCCAACACTTGTCCAATTGTTGTCAGCCAATGTTAAATTAACAGGCAATTCGTCAACAATATCCACATCGTAGGCATTCATTGAGCCATTGTTTTTCACTGCAATATTATACGTAACAGTGTCGCCCACAGCAACTTCTGCCGATTGCCCATCCGCCAGTGTTTTGCGCAAAGCCAATTCGTAGATGTTTGGAATCATGCAGACTTGAGCCTGAGTTGAGTCACATTCGCCAAAATTCAAGGTAAAACAAGCTGAATAGCCCAAACTGTCCACATCACTGTCAGTAGCTTCGTTGCCACTTGCGTTTTGAAGGGCGAAACGATAGCCGAAAGGTGATACAACATGGATGCGATAAGTACCGCTTGCTAAACCATCGAAAAGATATTTACCGTTTATTGAAATGGTAGAATCAATAACTGATGACGTTAAACAATCTTCTAAGTAAACTTTAACACTGTCTAGACGTGTGTCTCCAGCATCTAAAATACTGTTATAGTTGTTGTCGCTACAAGTCACCGCGCCAATAGAAGAACATTGGACTGGGATATTATTGTTAAAGACAAATGGGTCAGTACCCGATGTGATATTGATATTCAAATAATAGGTGTTATTAGAACAAGTTTTGTCCACCATATATCCCGCATCGGCTTCTGAACCCAAAAGGATAGTACCATTCACCGTACCATCTCGGTCAATTGCAGTACCGTCAGCCGTTGAGGTGTTCAATGTGTCTGTTTGTGGCAAACACGTTACACTCAAAGGATAAGCCTTCGGATGCGTGTAAATAATGGTATAAATACCCGGCGTACCGTCTGTGTAGAACTGATAACGCCCTGTTTCACCTCTATCAATAAAGTAAACCAAACCCGGACCATACGCTTCAACCCGTCCGCCTGTAACCACTTTACCCGTTTTGTCGCAGTAAATATGTCCAATTGGGTCATGGTCTATGTAGTCAATGACGTAAGCATAGTCATGGTCGTCTTCGTCATTTCTTTCATTGTGAATGAAATTTTCGCCACCAACGATGTCATTTTTCGGGTTATTATCTGCTCGCGAGTCAACGTCGGGTGTATTAAGGCCTGAACCTTCGTCTGCTGTTGCAAAAGAAATTTCCGATTTATTAGCAAAAATTGTATCCGTAGGAATATGATTGACAATTAGATAGATACCAACTGTTGCCGTTTGACCGATAGGCACACTGCCGACGATAAGCGTTGAATCCGCTTGCCAATCATTGGCATTCCCTGTTTGAGCTGCCGTATTGAGTGCCAGTTGGTATTCAAGGCCCACAGGAATATAATCTGTAATCTTAATATCGTAAGCATTTGTATTGCCTTGATTGAAAATGGTCATATTGAAACGAACCGTATCACCATTACTCACCACCACACCACGCGGGCGTGATTCAAGGGTTTTTCTCAATGCTAAGTCAAAAATGGGC
>JAYSQG010000289.1:0-5957 GCA_043721685.1 Saprospiraceae bacterium
GCACCCCCTCAGTATTTTGGGTACAATTATAAACCATTAAACCAATTCTATTTACCTTTGTCTAAGAAAATCACCATACATAAATCAATCTTTTCAAAACGAATACTTAAAAATGAAACAACGTATCTACGCATCGCTCATAGCAGCTTTTGCGCTTTTTTCTGCCTTTTCTATCATTGGCAATAGCGACCTTCCAGAAAAGACCCTTGCTAAACTGACAAAGTTCCTCCAACAAACACCACAGGAAAAAGTCTATCTACACCTCGACAAACCTTACTATATGGCAGGTGAGACGATGTGGTTTAAAGGCTATTTGTTCGATGCCACGCTCCACAATTTGGATTCTGTTAGCCGTGTTTTGTATGTGGACTTGATTGACCCTTCAATTGGTAAAGTATTAATACACAACGTTTTACCTTGCGAAAATGCGATGACGGATGGTTCATTCAAGCTGCCTGATAGTTTGGTAGAAAAAACTTATACGGTTCGAGCTTATACGAACTACATGAAGAACTTTTCAGAAGATTGGTTCTTCCAAAAACCCGTAAAAATATGGCAAAAAAAGACTGACTCACGAGGCGATTATAAAACATTAACCGATGTCGCCGATTGCCAATTTTTTCCCGAAGGGGGGTATTTAGTCAACGATATGGAAACCCGTTTGGCATTTAAAGCCGTCAATGCGGCAGGTAAAGGCATTGATATTGAAGGCGTTGTGTTTGAAAATGGCGTGGATACGGTTTTGGCGTTTAAGTCCACACATCTCGGTATGGGCAACTTCTATTTTAAACCGAAAGTAGGGAAAACGTACGTCGCAAAGATAAAAAAAGCCGATGGTACTGAGGGAGTGTTTCCTTTGCCTGAACCACAAGCGCAAGGTTTGACTTTAGCCGTTGACAACACGACGAGTAAGACCAATATCAAAGTTTTTGTCAATAACACACAGCCTCAAACTGCCGACAAAGCAGGAGAATTGTTCATCATTGCTCATCAACGTGGCATACCTTGTTTTTCCGTCAAAGCACCGAATACAAAAAAAGCAATAGCAGTTAACATTCCGCGTGCAACGATTCCCGACGATGGTATTGTGCAAATCACGCTTTTTGATGCCGAAGGGCAACCGCGCTGTGAACGCCTTGTTTTTGTGCAACAAAACAAACAAATCAATCTAAAAATTACGCCCGACAAAGCAGAATACAAACCGCGCGAAAAAGTAACGCTAACCTTAGAAGCGACAGACTCTATTGGTAAACCCGTTGTAGGCAATTTTTCTTTCGCGGCAACAGACGGCACACAGGTTTTGAATGACAAATATGGTGAAAACATGATGTCATACCTTCTTTTAAGTTCAGATTTGAATGGAAAGGACGCTGTACTGAGGGGTGTCGTTGAAGACCCTGCTTACTATTTTGACAAGTCAATCAAAACGGCAAGCCGTGACCTCGACTTGTTGATGATGACGCAAGGCTGGCGGCGATTTAAATGGCATGATATTTTGACACAACAAACCACAAAGCCTAAGTTTTTGATAGAACAAGGGCTTTCGGTCACAGGAAAAGTCATGAGACCGAGTGGTAAAATTTCTAAAAATGTGAATGTGACACTATTGATTGGCGGCGACAATAAGCCACAGATAATGGTCGGGACAGCAGATACAGCAGGTATTTTTGGTTTTTACAACCTTAGTTTTTTAGATACAACTAAGATTTTTGTTCAAGCCGTAAAAGAAAAAGGTGGACGCAATTTGGATATTTTGGTTGATAATTCAGGCTTAGCGGCTAAAATTTTGGTGACTAAAATTCCTTTCAACCCAATGGCTTTTGACGCGACGGCTTTTGCCGATTTCTTGAAAACGACTAAGGAAACCTTAGATTTTGAAAGAAAATTGCAGTTGAACAAGGAAAAAATGCTGCAAACAGTTGAAATCACAGCCAAAAGAGAAAAACCCATTGATGACCGCCGCATGTATGGTACACCATCAAATACGATAGATATGACAAAAGAAAACTGTGGTAGCTATTTCAGTATTTTAGATGTGATTCGTGGACGTGTGGCAGGCGTACAAGTCAATGGCAGTGGTCTTGATGTGAGCGTCGTTATCAGAGGTGGCTCTTCGGTCGGTTTTCGCTTAGACGGTATGCCTGTTGACATCGAAACGATTGCGACTATTCCTGCTTGTGACGTAGAAGCCATTGACATTTTGAAAGGTGGCGATGGCGTTATCGCTATTTTGACAAAACGAGGCAATCCTGATTACGATTATTCAAATGACCCTTCCCCCGCTGGTATTATTATTCAGCGGCGGAATGGCTACACAGCCAGACGTGAGTTTTATGCTCCGCATTACGATGAATCAAAGGCGGAACATGAATTTAAGGATTTTAGATCCACATTGCATTGGCGGCCTTACGTTCAAACCGATGCAAACGGCAAAGCAACGGTTAGTTTTTGGAATAGTGATGCCAAAACAAAGGTACAAGTGGTTGCAGAAGGTGTGTCAAAAACGGGAAGAATTGGAGTGACATCGTGTACATACCTTGTTAAATAAGGAAAAAGAATAATTATTTTTATAAATGTCAAAATTCCAACGCTTCAACTAGGAGACTTACATGAAATGTTGGAATTTTGCATTTTTTAACAATATATCATTGACCATTTTATAATTCATAACTATTTATGCCTTTTATCGAAACAGGAATCGAAGGATTAAAAATTTTTGAACCGCGCGTCTTTGGCGACGAACGCGGTTATTTTTTTGAAAGTTACAACTATGATTTGTTCCGTACGGCGGGCATCAATAATTTTTTTGTACAAGACAATCAAAGCCGTTCAACACGCGGTGTACTGAGGGGTCTCCATTATCAAGTCGGTGAGTATGCCCAAGCGAAATTGGTGCGTTGTATCGAAGGAGAAGTATTGGATATTGTGGCAGACATCAGAGAAGGCTCACCAACTTATGGCAAGACCTATTCCTGCATTTTAAGTGCCGAAACCAAGCAGCAATTGTTCATTCCACGTGGATTTGCACATGGATTTATTGTACTATCTGAAGTAGCTGAATTTTTCTACAAATGCGACAATTTTTACTCAAAAGAGCACGAAGGGAGCATTATGTATAACGACCCAACCTTTGCGATTGATTGGGGAATGGAAGAATCTGCATTGATATTGTCTGAAAAAGACAAGGTACATCCGACATTTGGGGCGCATCGGCGTTTTTACTAAGGGGTATGAACAACAAATTCTCAATATTTTCAACGATCAAATCGGCCAATACAATAAATAATTTATGGAAAAACCAACAATACTCATTACAGGAGCAGCTGGTCAAGTCGGCAATGAGTTTCGATTTTTAGCATTTACACATCCACAATTTCAGTTCATTTACACCGATGTTGAACAATTGGACATTACAAAATTGGGTCAAACCTTGCGATTTTTCAAGCGTAACACCCCTCAGTATGTCGTCAATTGTGCGGCTTATACAGCCGTTGACAAAGCGGAAACTGACGTTGCTTTAGCAACTAAAATCAATGTTAATGGTGCAAGAAACCTCGCCAAAGCTTGTCAAGCAACAGGTGCGACATTGATACAACTTTCAACCGATTACGTGTATCACAACAGCCAAAATACACCTTTCAAAGAAGGCGATAGAACGAGTCCAAAGGGCGTATATGCTAAAACAAAATTGCGTGGAGACTTAGCCGCTTTGAAGTTTTGCGAGCGTGCCATTGTCTTACGCACGTCCTGGGTTTATGGTACTTTTGGGAATAATTTTGTGAAAACCATGCTTCGTCTTGGCAAAGAACGAGAAGAACTGAATGTCATTTTTGACCAAATTGGTACACCTACATATGCCCGCGACCTTGCAAAAGCCATTCTAAAAGTCGCACAAAAGATTGAAAACCAAGAAGTTGACCCTAAAATACTGAGGGGGGTATTCCACTATTCCAATGAAGGCGTGACGAGTTGGTACGACTTCACGAAAGCTATTTTTGACATACGAGACATCACTTGCCGGGTCAACCCTATCGAGACATCGCAATACCCTACTCCAGCTGCTCGACCACCGTTCAGTGTTTTGAACAAAGCAAAATTTCGGGAAACGTTTGGCATAGAGATTCCTTATTGGCGCGATAGTTTGGTGGCTTGTTTGAAAGAGTTGCCTTAACAATATTCATTCTATTTTATTTTCTACAAAATGACGGTTAATAAAAAGAAAAATAGGCCTTGTAAAAGCATCATACCATCTGTTAAACCATAATAATAATAGTCACTTCTACTTTTCCGAGTAAATCCAACAACCAAAATACTGATTATATACGTCAACAACAAGGCGATTGTGTTTTTGAACGAATAAACACCTTGCATATTCAAAACAAAAACAATAAATACACAGCCAATTAAAGCTAAAATACCTAAATATTTAGCCTTTTGAACGCCGATACTGAGGGGTATGGTTTTGACATTTGTCTGAATGTCAACGTCTATGTCACGTATGTCGAATGGAATTGTCAAAGAAAAAACGAATAAAACTCTTTCTAAAAACATTAATTTGACGTAACTGTCTAAGATGTTCCCATATTCCTGAACAGGTAAAATGACAGTGACAAAAGCCCACACAAAGGCTATTGTAAAGATTTTGACAAAGGGCAAATCGCGTAAACGTTTACCTCTAAAAACGGGTAAAACGTAAGCAAGTGAGAAAAAAGCAGCAACCAAAAGGCTTAATTGAGTAGCTGTTTTGATATTGAAAAAGAAATACAAACAAAACAAACCCGCTAAAATGGTCAAAATACTGAGGGGGGTGCTGAACGATTTTGTTTTCAAAAAACGCTGATTATCAAGGAGTTGTTTCTTTAGAAAAAAAGTAATGGGTTTGTGAATATTGTAAAGAAAGAATGTTGCAGCAGCAACAAAAATCGGTAAAACGCTTTGAGAAATGTTATCATCTCCTAAAAAACGACAGGTTTGTACCGTTTGTGAATATGCACAGAGGGCAATGAAAAAATTGCCGTAAAGAAGGAAATTGATGATTTTCATAAGGATAAAGGTAAGCCTTTGAAATATGAATGATGAAATATGAATGATAAATGATGAAAAATCTAACATAAATCAGTTTCATCATTTATCATTCATATTTCATCATTCATATTTTATCATTCCCTTAAAAATATTTAAAATTATGATTCGCTTCTATTTTTTGTAGCACTTCGTATATGAGCTTAATGACATTTTGTACGTCCTCTTTGTCCGCCATTTCAACCGTTGTGTGCATATAACGCAGCGGCAACGAAATGAGGGCAGAGACAACACCACCGTTTGAGTAAGCGAAGGCATCGGTGTCCGTTCCTGTCGTGCGGCTCGAGGCTTGGCGTTGGAAAGGAATCTGTTTCTCCTCGGCGGTGTCAATGATAAGGCTCAAAAGTCGGTTGTGTACTGAGGGGGCATAACTGAGGCTCGGTCCTTTACCACAACGCACATCGGCTTGTATTTTCGCATTCATCAAAGGTGTTGAAGTGTCGTGACAAACATCGGTGACAATGGCAACGTGTGGTTTGATGGTATGTGCAATCATTTCTGCACCACGCAAACCGACCTCTTCTTGGACGGCGTTGACGATATAAAGCGAAAAAGGCAACGTGATGTTATTCTCTTTCAAAAGACGTGCAACTTCTGCAATGCAAAAACCACCGATACGATTGTCTAAAGCACGACCGCAATAATAACGGTTGTTTATCTCCATCAATTCGTCTCCATAAGTGATGACACAACCAACGTGTACGCCCATTTCGAGGGCTTCATCACGGTTTTTAGCACCGATGTCAATAAAAATATTGGCTAATTCGGGTGCTAAGGTTGCGTCTTTGCCTTGCCTAACATGGATGGCAGGCCAGCCAAAAACACCTTTGACAATGCCTTTTTTAGTGTGAATATTTACCCGTTTTGAAGGCGCA
>JAYSQG010000290.1:0-15421 GCA_043721685.1 Saprospiraceae bacterium
ATTGTAAAGCATTTCCGTTGTTATAACCAATATTTTTTTCGATTAATTGGTCTTTAAAGTTGTAATTCATATTGGATAAATTCGGTGGCGTGACGCTGTAATTTATTCCGCCGCCAAACAAGGCATAAGCAAAGTTGTTGTTGACAGGGCGTTGGGCATTGTCATAAGTAAACGTGTTGAAAGTTCTAACCTCTTGCGGACGAGACGAACTGGGTCCACTATACAGATACCGATAAGTTGCTGTCGGCTTTTGTGCGCCATCATAAGCAGAGACTGACCAATCTACACCGCCATAGTCATTGTCATTGATGGGTTCATCACCTATTTCTTGATCACCATAACGGTAGGTTTTAGATAAAAGATGTTGTTTGCCTGTCCAAATCGGATTGCCTGTGTAGGTATAACCCTCTCGACGCTCGATGTATGACCAAACGAAATCACGATTTGTTGTCAAGCCTACCGGCTTCAAAACTTTTGCGCCTTGGTCTCTGACCCACGATTTGTTGGGATAGTAGTTTGTTTGCGTCAATAATTCCGAAAGTTGCGCTTCTGTTACGGTAATATCTTGTCCGGGCGTTGGACTAACGGATGTTGTGAAACCTGTCTTTTTCACACGCCCTAAATCGTCGTAAATCGTAGCTAAGTATTTGGCAGGGCTGGCATGTGCCATATTGCCGTCTTGGGTCAATACCAATAAATCACGACTGTCGTAAAAAAACTTTTGCGGGTCAGCCCCAGGTACTTTCTTTTCGATTAAACGATTTTTATTGTCGTAAGTGTATTTGAAAATCAAAGATTGCGTCACATTCCCGCTGCCATCAACTGAACCTGGCGGCAGAACGGCAACGAGTTGCCCGTAATTATCATAGATATTGTAGGTTTCCACAGGTTGAGTACCCAAAAACTTACGCGTCAAAATCACACGACCGAGTTTGTCTTTAAACACGCAGGTTTGTTTCCCATTTTCATCGGTCATAGTGTATTTTGACAATGTATTAGCTTCATAACGATAACCATTGTAAGTCGCTAAATTTAAGATATTGCGTACTTCATCCCCTGTGTTTGTGCCATAACTTGTCTGAACAGTTGTACCATCCACATTCGTCTGTCTTATCGGACGACTGAGGGGGGAGGCTTAAACAGATTGAACAAATTTAGTCGTTGTCAAAGCCAAAGTCGTTGCATCTGAAGCGTGAACATCTTCACTACCACTACCAAAAGGTTGATAAGATTTATCGGGACGACCCAAAGGATCGTAAGTCATGTATGTTTTTTGATGCTTATTATCCTGTGTATAACCTTGCCGATAAGCCATAAACGGACGACCCAAACCGTCTATGAACTGTTTGCTTATCCTAACTGGCATCGTTGGGCTTGTTGCAGGGTACGAGTCCGAATACGTTGTCGTGGTTTGGTTTTCGCAATTCAATGTGGCTAATGTCTGTAAGATTCAATGCCAAACAATCAATATTATTTCATTTTTTTACATCAAAAGTCCCCTTTAAATGGAGTGTATCTGGATATATAGCACCTTGCAAATCTCTTCGCCTGGTCATTAAAAATTTTATATCAAAAATTCCTTTTACTTGATTAGATTTAAAATCGGTTATTTCAAGATAATTTGCATATTTTGCATCAACTTTATCATAAGAATCTTTTCCAACATCACCATCAGCTTGAATAGTTATAAAACTTGCACTTATGGAATCTTTAATATTACAATCTGGGTAAACCCTACTTATTACGCTGAAACGCCCTTTTTTCTTTGATAGCCCTCCGATAAACAATTGTTCCCTAAATTGATTTTGTTCATTAAATTGGGATATAGTTAATGTAAATCTATCTTCATGTATAAGGCATATCAATGAGGATGTCTCTCCTAAATTTGAATAAACACTTGGATTTAAATCTCGAAAAACGCCTAATAATGTCCAATCGTTTTTTTTCCATGAAAAACCATTAATTGTACCTGTGATTGTTGAACTAAAAGTATTATAGTAACTAAACCCAACTTTCTTTTCTTTTTTACAGTAGGTCAAAAAAATAATACTAAAAAGCAGACCGAATATTCTAAAATTTTTCATGTCATAAAAGAGTTATGCCGTCTATCCGTAAAGATAGACGGCAGATGATTAATTTATTTTTGAATTGTTATTTTTTCAATAATCGAATTTTCTCCTGAAGTCATTTTTAAAATATAGATACCGCTTGGGATTTGGCTTATATCTAATTTTTTAGAGACTCTACCTTTATTTAAGTTTTCATCTATATCATTCATTACCTCCCGCCCTTGTGCATCTAATAATTTAAAGCCAATAGGTTCATCATTATTCTGTTCAAAATCTACTGTTAATGTATTTTGAGTAGGGTTAGGATATATCATTAAATTTAGAAACGCTTCTTTGTTATCTTTATTTGATAGGGTATTATTAGAATTTGTGTTATTAACCACTCGATAAATACCTATATCTCCTCCATAAATAATTTGTTTAAAAGCAGTATTTGAACGACCTTGGGCATCCACAACAGTTACTTTTAGTGAAGACCATTGTTGACCATAACCATAGTAATAGTGATTAAATATATCGTCAGAGCCCAAAACGGTTTGGTAATTGAAACCATCGGTACTGGCTTCCCAAAACCATCTGTAAGGTGCAGTGCCACAAGAAGTAACAGCATCGTAACTAAAAGTACCAAAATCATTAATTACAGTGGGACCATTGATATAAACAGTAATTGTGGGTTCAGGGGCATAATTACCAATACGTGTTGTTGTTTCACCTATACGACGAGCAACATTATTTCTATTTGTTGTTCCAGTAGCAAAGCCATTATGTGTAATATTGGGGTTGGAAAATTGGTTAAGTTTCCAACGTGGATTATTTTCACCTGCATTCATTACAGTAGCATATTGCAACCTATTTGTAAACCAATGATTTTTAAAAGTAAAGGCATGTGAATAAGCCACAAGTGGTTTTCCTGCAAAATTAACTGTTTCATTATCACTATCGTGCATTCCTCCTAACAAATGACCAACTTCATGTGTAAAGACAAAATCACCATTACTAATAGTATATACTTCAACACCACAATAGGCATCCTCGGTACTGGCATCTCTGTCTAATGCCCAACCTGCAAAATCGGAATAACCTTCATCTGTTAAAACGACAACAATATCCGCATTTGCAGCATCACGTGCATTTTGAACCTCAGGAACATCTCTTATTTGCATTAAGTCTCTTTCAAAATTACCTCTTGAGCTAAAATTAGGCATGAGGCTTTCAAGATTTATAACACCCGCTAATATTAATTTTGTTTGCCAATTGATGCCAGAATTCGCTGCAGCAGCATTAAATTGATCTATACCCATTTGGGCACATTGATTAATGTTAGAAACAGCATTTCTGGCATTTGCCGTTGACAATACTAAAGCGCGTATGCCACTAATAGTACATCCTACAACACTTCGATTTTCAATATTAACGGTGTTAGAACTTTGAGACACACGTTGTGTCCCTCTATTACCTGTTAAACCACACAAACCCTTTTTTAATGTTTGCAACATGAGACTTAGATCGTTGCTTAAACCATAAAGCGTGTAAAATTCATTGGTTTCTGTATTTTCATTCAAATAATGAATAAAACCAGATGTTAGACCATCTTGACATCGGATAGTAATATTGCCTTGCCCATTTTCGATAACGCCTTCCCACAAATAGTTATTATCTGAAAAGGCTTCTATCTTTCTTGCCGTTGCCGTTAATTGTCCATTAACGTTAGGTAAAGAAAACTTCAGTTTACCTTTTTTTTGAAGCTTTGAAATTTTGCCCACTTTAAAGCAAGCCATAAATTTTGTTTGAGAGTCTCTCTCTATCTTCGATAGCTTTGTCCGCATTTCGGAAGATAAATTTGCCCGACCATTGCCGTTATCAGGAGTAAATAAATCAGCTCCATTTTGAGCAGACATTGAAAATGAATACGCAAAAAAAGCGCATGAAAACAGAAGGGTTTTTACATTCTTCATAAGAAATTGTTTAATTTTGTTATTAAATTTAATATTAAGATGCCCTTTGCTGAATGAGATCATGAGGCAAAGGTTTTTTTTTATAGCACTTTGTATATGTATAAATTTTGTTGAATTTCCCAAAAGGAATGGTGATCCCATGATAAGTTTATACCATAGAGAAAACATAAAAAAATAATTATAGAATCGCTTAGAAGGATAGAACTTAAGCGTGAAGCGTGAAGCGTGAAGCGTGAAGCGTGAAGCGTGAAGCTAACATAAAAAAACTGATTTTTAGGTTTTGTAATATTAAAATTTATTGGGCAAAGGTATGTTCAACATTCTTGTATCGCCAAACAAAAAATAAGTTTTAACTAAAATTAAATGGGAAGATACTTTTTGGATTTTGATAAGAGTTTGATAATCAAGTGCTTACAACATTCTTAAATTTATGTTTTTTTACGCTTGGTTATATCAAAACCAGTCTTCGTTTCATTCAAACCAGTCTTCGTTTCATTCAAACGAGTCTTCGTTTCATTCAAACCAGTTTTGGTTTTTGGCATGTTCGGGAATGTTCAGAAAAGATGAGATGTTTTATGAAAAAAGGAACGTATAAAAACAAATTCGCTTTTTGTCATTCCTAACAAAAGAATATACTGAGGGGTAGGTGAATGGCGCATTTCTACTGAGGGTAGAGATGCGCCATTTTTCATTCACCATCTCCTAACCTATATGAATATTTAATTATTACACAAAATAACAGCTTTAAAAACCTAATTTTGCACCCTAAAAAAAATGCACCTGCAATTATGAATTATCTGACTCTCGAAAATGTCACCAAAAGTTACGGACCTAAAGTCCTTTTCGACAATGTATCACTCATCATCAACAAGGGGGATCGCATTGCGCTCGTCGCCAAAAACGGAACAGGCAAGACGACTTTGCTCCGCGTACTCGCAGGAACTGAGGGGTCGGAAGGTGAGCAATCCAAAATTATTTTTGCCCGTGATATTCGCATCGGTTATCTCGAACAAGACCCGCAAGTATCTGAAGACTTAACGGCAATTGAAGCCGTTTTTGAATCAAAAAACGCTCAAATTCAAGCCATTAAGAATTATGAAAAAGCCGTAGCCGACAATGACCCCCTCAGTATTCAGAAGTATTTGACCGAAATTGACGAGTTGCAAGCATGGGACATCGAAGCAAAAGTCAAAGAAGTGCTGTTCAGATTAAAAATTGATAGCTTTCTCAATCAGTCTGTTCGCACACTGTCGGGCGGTCAAAAAAAGCGTTTGGCTCTCGCCAAATTATTGATTGATGAACCTGATTTCCTCATCCTCGATGAGCCGACGAATCACTTGGATTTGGAGATGATTGAATGGTTGGAATCCTATTTTTCGGCACGTCCAAGCCTTACTATATTTATGGTGACGCATGATAGGTACTTCCTCGATGCCCTTTCCAATTATATTATTGAACTCGATGGCGGCAATTTTTACCGCTATCGTGGCAATTATGCCAAATATTTAGAGCAAAAAGCCATGCGGCATGATGTCGAAGCCGCAACGCTCGACAAAAACCGCAAACTCTATCAACGCGAGCTCGAATGGATGCGCCGAATGCCGCAAGCCCGTACCACAAAAGCCCAAAGTCGGATTGATGGTTTTTATGAAATTAAAGACAAAATCAGCGGCAAACGGGAAGCAGACGATATGTCCATTGACATAAAAACCACTTGGTTAGGCTCTAAAATTGTCGAATTACACAATGTTTCAAGGTCTTTTGGCGATAAAAAACTGATTGAGGATTTTTCTTACAAGTTTCGTCGCGGCGAAAGAGTTGGTATTGTCGGGCAAAATGGCGCAGGAAAATCCACGCTTTTGCGCCTCATCACAGGCGAACTGATGCCCGATGGCGGCAAAGTCGTCATTGGCGAAACGATTGCTTTTGGCTACTACACGCAGGACGGTATTTCGTTGGCAGAAGACAAGCGGGTAATTGATGTCATCACAGATATTGCCGAATTTATTCCCTTAGAAAAAGGGCAAAAAATAACAGCAGCAGGCTTACTTGAACGCTTTTTGTTCACACGCGAACAGCAACAAGTCTATGCGTCGCAACTGTCGGGTGGTGAAAAACGTCGTCTTTATTTGCTCACAGTGATTATGAAAAACCCCAATTTCTTAATTCTCGATGAGCCAACAAATGACTTAGACATATTGACACTCAATGTGTTAGAAGAATTTTTGGAAACCATATTCAAAGGCTGCCTCGTCATCGTGACGCATGACCGTTACTTTATGGATAGATTGGTTGAGCATCTTTTTATCTTTGAAGGCGAAGGTCAAATCAAAGATTATAACGGCAATTACACCGAGTACCGCGAAGAAATCAAGCAAAAAGCGATTGAAGAGAAACAAGCAGACACCCCCTCAGTATCAAAGGACAATCGGCGTGCAAACGATGCAGACAAAAAGGAATTCAAGCGTTTGGAACGCGACATCGAGCAACTGGAAGAAAAGAAAACGAAGCTGACCTATAAATTCAATGATGCCGCCACAATGACACCTGAACAAATCCAAAAACTATCTGAAGAACTCTCTGTGGTTCAGAATACATTGGAAATCAAGGAGATGCGTTGGTTGGAATTGTCGGAGTTGGTATAAAGCATAAATTTTATTTTGTATAAAAAAGACCGTTTTAAGTTTAAACCGCTATATTTAATCTCAAAAAGGGTTATTTTTGTAAAAAAATCATGGCAACAGAAACAAAAAAAGAATATTGGACTGATATTATTCGGCAAAATCCTTCAATTTACGAAGGGAAATTTATCGTGCATACCGATAAGGACATCTTATTCGCCAGTGAAAACATGAAAGAAGCAGAAAATTTCTTAAAAAATAATACTGCCAATTATTCAAATATATCGGGTTTATTTCTTGTTCCTCATAATTTTGGAGCTATTCGCTTACTTATGTTAAAAATTAAAAGTTTAACGACAGGTGAATGGACACCTACGTACAAAGTAAAATTTATATTGGATGACGGAACGGAAAGCAATGTTGATATGATTGTTGACTCTGGCGCAGATGTTACATTTATTCCCAAAATTGTCGGAGAGCAGTTGGGTTTGGTTCGTGCGCCTCATGAATTCGTAGAAGAAGCCAAAGGCGTTGGCAGCCTTGTTCCGTATTTATTACGTCAAATGCAGTAGAAATTGAGGGGAAAACAATACAGATTCGCTTATTATGGGGACAAGATGAGCAAATAGAAGATGTACTTTTAGGGCGACTCGATGTTTTTAACCATTTCGACGTGTTGTTTTCTCAAAAAAAGAGAGAAGTTATTTTTATGCCAAATGATGATGATAATAATTCAGCGACGTAGTTACTTTTAAAAATTAGCCTAATACCCACCATTTAATACGTTTTATGAAATTCGACAAACCCATTCCTATCCAAAAAATCGCTGACCAACTGAAAGCAGAAATCATTGGCGACAATACACTCAACGCATTGGGTATCAATGAGATACATCACGTCAAAGTAGGTGATATTACTTTTTCAGATGTTAAAAAATATTTTGAAAAAGCCCTCAATTCTGCTGCCACGTTCATCATTTTGAACGAAGTACCAGATAACATTCCCGAAGGAAAAGTTGTCCTTATTCACCCGCAGCCATTTGAGGCTTATGACAACCTTGTGCGGCATCAGCGTCCTTTTACCCCCCTCAGTATAGAGGTCGCAGAATCAGCAGCCATTCATTCCAGCGTCATTTTTGAATCTAATGTGGTCATTGGCAATCATGTACGCATAGGTGCTGGCAGTTATATACAAGCCAATACCGTTATTCACGATTATACTGTTATTGGTAAAAACGTAACAATTGGCGCGGGTTCACTCATAGGTACAGATGCTTTTTATTTCAAACGGAATACTGAGGGGTATAAAAAATGGCGGTCAGGCGGTCGCGTTGTCATCGAAGACAATGTGGACATTGGCGCAGGTTGCACCATCAATAAAGGCGTTTCGAGCGATACGATTATTGGCGAAGGCACTAAAATTGACTGCCAAGTACACATCGGGCATGATGCGCAAATTGGCAAAAACTGCCTTATTGCTGCCCAAGCAGGCATCAGTGGGAATACTGTTATTGAAGATGAAGTCGTCATTTATGGACAAGTAGGCATCGCTCAAAACCTTAGAATTGGTAAAAAAGCCATCATTTTAGCCAAATCGGGCGTATCAAAAGACTTAGCAGGCGACAAAACATATTATGGTGTTCCTGCTCAAGAAGTGAGAGATGCTTATAAAGAATTGGCGATTTTAAGACAGTTGCGAAAAAAGTAATTTCTATCTTAGGAGAGAGTAGAATAAAAAATTAAAAAACGAACAAAATTTGTTATTTAAAGTTAAATAAAGGATTAAATTTGCGATAATAAAAACAAAATGTTTTATACATGAGTCATATTGAAAATATAATTAAAAAATTAGATTTAGATAAGGGGAGCTTATACAAGTCTGATTTATCTATTATATTTTCTGATAGAGTTTATAGCACAATAAAAAAAGAGTTTAGTCTATACGCCGTATTTTGTATTGCAGAAAATCCGCTCATACTTTTTTTCAATAATCCAGAAGCTGATTATGAAAAAGAATTGCATAAATGGATTTGGAATTATAATCAAAGTGCTGTTGCAATAGTTGTCAAAGGAAAACATATTGGCATATTAAATGCTTTTTCTTTCAATAAAGAAAGTAGTCGTTTAAATTTATTGGATAATCCAGAAAATATATATTCTAAATTCAGTTATTTACAATTAATAACTGGAGAAACTTGGGAAACTTATAAAAACAAACTTCTTTACCAAAATAGAGTTGACTACAAACTCTTACAGGATTTAGAAAATGTACGTGAAATACTCATTGAAAAATTAAAATATAAAAATTTAGGTGTAGAGGCATACAGCATTGTTAATGCCTTAATAGGGAGATTGCTTTTTATCCGATATTTGATTGATAGAAATGTTAAAATCCATTTTGAAGACTACACAGATGGTAAACTGACAGTAACTGATTTAAATAAAATTTTAAGTAGTAAAGAAGAAACATTTAGATTATTCGCTCATTTACGCCGATTTAATGGCGATTTGTTTCCTTTTGGAGATAATAATAAAAAAAATGATAGAATAGATGAAAGAGATGTTATTGACGAAAGTATCTTAAAATACTTTATCATGCTTTTTGAAGGTGATGACATAAATGGACAAAAATCATTATTCCCCTTCTATGATTTTTCTATTCTACCTGTTGAGTTTATTAGCAATGTTTACGAACAATTTATTGGTTCTGATAACCAAAGGAAGCAAGGTGCGTATTACACGCCGTTATTTTTGGTAAATTATATTTTGGAAAAGACGGTAACAAAGCATTTCAAAGAAAACAATGATATTAACTCGTGTCGTGTATTAGACCCTTCGTGTGGTTCAGGAATATTCCTTGTAGAAACGCTGCGGAAGATAATTAGTCGCTATCAAAAGCTAAACCCTCAATACAATCACGATTCGAAACAATATCAAGAAAAGTTAAAGCAATTGGTACATGACAATATTTATGGTGTTGACAAAGACGACAATGCTATTGATATTGCTATCTTTTCTCTATACATTACATTGTTAGATTATCAAACGCCCGCAGATATTGAAGATTTCAAACTACCGCCGCTTCGTAATCGAAATTTCTTTCATGCTGACTTTTTCGATGAAGAACACCCATTTAATGCTTCATTAAAAGATGTCAAATTTGATTATATTATTGGCAATCCACCTTGGGGTACATTAGAAGATAGTCAGATTTACATGGACTATTGCAAAAGACGTGAAAAGAAGGAAAAAGTTGACATAAAAATCAGTAATAAAGAAGCCGCACAAGCCTTTTTGATTCGTGTAAGTGACTTCGCTCACTCGAATACCGAAATCGCATTGATTGTTACAAGTAAGGTTCTTTACAATTTACAGGCAAAAATATTTAGACAATATTTTGTGAAAAACTTCTTTATTGATGAAATTTTAGAGTTGTCATCTGTAAGAAAAGAGGTCTTTAATAGAATTTCGGAGAAAAAATCCGAAAAAAGGGCTATTGCACCCGCTTCAATTATTTTTTATAAATGGGCTGATGGAAAAAACACAGCAGAAAATACTGTCAAGCATCTGTCAATAAAACCCAATCTGTTTTTCAAATTATTGAAAATTCTTGTCATTGAAAAACATGACATTAAGGAAGTGTCACAAGGGCTTTTTTTAGAAAATGACTGGCTTTTTAAGTTATTGGTGTATGGAAATGTTTTGGATTTTCATTTAATGACAAAATTACTGAGGGGGTATCCGAATGTGAATGATGTGATTAAGGAAAGAGGGTTGTTTTTTGGGCAAGGTATAGATATATCACAAGGAACAAATGAAATTCCTAAACACTTGATGGGACGGCTCTATGTAGATACAACAAAAAAAATGCTTCAAAAATTTATGGTTGTTACAGATAGCAGCCTAACTTGGAATCAAACTAAAGCTGATAGACCCCGTAACGCATTAACTTTTGAACCTCCTTATCTCTTATTTAAATATGGGATTGCAAATGATTTTACAGGAGTTACAGCTTTTTCAAATCAACCATTAGTATTTAAAAAAGCTGTAACAGTAATTAAAGGCAATGATAAAGATGTTCCTACGCTCAAAAACTTATCGGGATTATTTAATTCTAACTTATTTGCCTATTTTATTTTAATGAAAGGCTCATCTGCTGGTATTGAACGAGAGTTAGCAAATAATGAAGATGAAAAATTTACACTGCCTTATGTCTTTTCAGAAGAGATTTTGGATGGCGTTAAAAAGTTAGAAGATAATAGACAACTATTTGATAGTGAATCTAATTTTTTCAACAGCAGTATTGAATCAGATTATCTTCTTTTATATGAATCGCTGAATTCTGCTATTTATAAGGCTTTGAAAATCAATGAGGAAGAGCGTTCTTTAATTGATTATGCTCAAAATATTTCAATTCCATTATTAAAAGATGGTGAGAATAGTAGTGTAGTAAAAAAAATCTCAAAGGAGAATGAGATATTAAGACACTACGCATGGGTTTTCATCAATTATTTCAAACCAAGATTTACAAACAATTTTGGTGTTGAAATCATCTATACAGATTACTGTATCGCTATGCGTTTTTATAATACGACGGATAAGATAGAAAACCCTATAATTTTTAGAGAAAACAGCAATAACAGTTCAATAGAATGGATTTATCAATTGGGAATTGAAAAAGTGATGGATAAACTTTTTATTCAAAAAGATGTGAGAGGCTTTGAAAAAGATACTTTCTATATCATCAAACCCAATGAATATAAATGTTGGCATAAAGCAGTCGCTTATCTGGATGCTTACGAATTTGGTCAAGTATTAGAAGATTTGTAAATTTTGACAATGTGAATTCTCAAAACGATGAACAAATACAAGGCTATCAAGGTAAAGAAAACTTTGTTAAAAGCCCCTATCAAAGTAGAATACTTCCCATACTGAGGGGTATTATCACAGCGTATAATTCAATTTTAAGTAAAGATTACAGTGATATTGAAAATTTAGAAGATAAAATAACAGGTAGGTTATTACTTGATTTTTTAGAAGATGATGATTTTAGAGCCAAAGTGGAATTATTAGAATATAGGTTTGTTTCAGAACCTGCTACTTATGACGATGATTTTAACCAAACAGGGTATGTTGATATCAAAGTTATGGTAAATCATAAGATAAATGGCTTTTATACGACTAAAGCGGATTATATCATTGAATGTAAGCGTTTAGATGGTAGGAAAGATTTAAATAGAAAGTATATAACCAATGGCATTTGCCGTTTTGTCAATGAACTATACACCAAACGTAATATCCATAAAGTGTCTGCTATGCTAGGTTTTGTCGTAAGAAAAACAGAAATTCCCGAAATTATTGCCCAAATAAACCAAATAGCTATTGACGAAAGGATAGAAGTGAATGCTATACAACCTCTTGACTTACATCCCGTTTCTGATAGTTTCGATTATTCTTATCGCTCGATACATAAAACCGTGTCAGGTAAAGAAGCAGAAATTTATCACCTAATGTTGGATTTTTCGTCTAAAATAAAACCAAAGTGACTTTGATTGCCATAAAATAATCATTCCTAAAAACAGTAATCATCTCCATAAACTCTATCTTTGCGCGTCATTAACAAACCAAAATTAATGTAAAATATGTCAAACAATTTACTCGCGGGGAAACGCGGCGTCATCTCTGGCGCACTCAATGAACAATCAATTGCTTGGAAAGTCGCTGAAAAATGTGTCGCCGCAGGCGCAACCATCACGCTCACAAACGCACCTGTTGCGATGCGCATGGGTGAAATCAAAGCGTTGAGCGAGAAACTCAATGCGGAAGTCATTTCTTGTGATGCGACGAATATGGACGATTTGAATAAGCTTTTTACACAAAGTCAAGAGATTTTGGGTGGAAAACTCGATTTTGTCCTTCACTCTATTGGTATGTCTGTCAATGTTCGTAAAGGAAAACATTACACCGACCTCAACCACGAATGGTCGAAACAAACGATTGACATCAGTGCTTTGTCGTTCCACAAAATGATGCAAGTGTTGTATAAACAAGATGCTATGGCAGATTGGGGCAGCATCGTTGGCTTGACTTATATGGCAGCACAACGGGTTTTTCCTGATTATAACGAAATGGCAGACGTTAAGGCGATGTTGGAATCAATCGGACGCAGCTTTGGCTACCATTTTGGCGTTAAAAACCATGTACGTGTCAATACGATTTCGCAATCACCCACATGGACGACAGCCGGTTCAGGTGTCAAAGGCTTTCAAGAGTTTTTTGACTACGCAACTAAAATGTCACCACTTGGCAATGCACCCGCAGAAGCTTGTGCGGATTACTGTATCTCTATGTTCAGCGACTTGACGCGTTACGTAACGATGCAAAATCTTTTCCACGACGGTGGTTTCTCAAATATGGGTATGAACCCCGCCGTTTTAGGGCTTTAATGATGTATGGTTGAATTGTTAAATTATTGTATGGTTGAATTGATATAAGGTTGAATTACTGTTTAACCATACAACAATTTAACCATACAGCCATACAACAATCAAACAATACAGCCATCTAACAATTCAACGATATGATACTGAGGGGGGCATTTATTCATGATTTTTTTTCTACTTTCTTGAAAATCAATCCATTAAAGAAATGGCATAAAATGAAAGAGACTATTTTGGACGATAAAGTATTGCCTGTCAATACCTTCACCATTCGCCATTCACCATTTACCATTCGCTATTACCTAAAACCGCTTGTCCTTACAATCGGTTTTCTTTTTTTATGCTTAAAAACGGCTGTTGCTCAATTTCCAACGGAACGTTTTGGCAATCCCAATGCAACTGTAACGCCTGAAACCGATTCAACACAGTCCGATGTAGAGATTGATACGGCAAATATTGTATCCTTTTTTCCGACCAATCCGACCGTTACTTTTCCTGAAAACGACTCGCTGCTCAATAATTATTTTCAACAATACACCCCGACTCGGCGGCGGGCTCTCGACTATTTCAACCTCGGCATGCCTTCGACGGCAGCCTACCCCTCAGTATATCAGCCGAGTTTTAGGCGGGGTTTAGACATGGGTATGCATGCGTTTGATGTTTACGAAATCAAAAATTCAGATATACGGTTCTATCAGCAAACCAAGACATTAACCGATGTTTTTTACTCGGCAGCCAGCCAAACGAATGGTTCTTTTAATGCAAAATTCAGCCGTAATTTTGCGAATGATGTTCATCTGTCCATTGATTATAACCGTTTATGGAATTCAAATTTGACAACTTTGCCCAAAGTGAACAATAAACTTTTAGGCGGTTCGGGTTTTACTTACGACGTGCCACGCGGACGATCTGTCGCTTTTGGCATGGGTCTGTGGGTGCATCGGGAACGATATGATGGTTATGCCACTTTTACTTCGAATATCGTGAATCAAAAAGACCAGGGCGGCATCGAAAGTGATTCATTTTTTATTAAAAATAGTGATGCGGGGCAATTGACGACGATTGTACCAACACCGTTGCTCGATAATGCGACAACACGGCATGAAAAATATGAGTACAGCTACTTGCAATACCTGAAATTGAGGCGTGATTCTACGGGTACAAAACGTAATTTTTTGGCATCTCATCAAATTACTTATCGCAGTGCTAAGTATCGGTCAAGTGATGCTTTTGCCAACAATACACCGATGGAAATTGACTCCGCTTTTTACAGCAACTTACTGAATGATAGTCGTGGGGTTCGTTTTTTTCTACAAGAAAGGATGATTGAAAATGTGTTTAACCTCAGCACTTCGCGGCTTCGTACTATTGATTCGACTCAAAAAGTGAAACTTTCTACACAGAATGATTGGTTTGAAGTCGGTATCAGTCATCAATTTCACAATGTCAATCAAGAATTAGGTGCTCACAATTTTAACAATGTCATACTGAGGGGTCGTTGGAACTTCACTCCCAACGACAATTTGAAGGTCGAAACGTACGCTCATTTCAATGTTTTGGGTTATAATGTTGGAGATTATCGGCTCAGTGGTGAGTTGTTTTACAATTTAAAAAACGTCGGAAGTTTGACGGTGAAAGCCATTAATCAGCTTTATGAACCTTCATTGATTCAGAATGACATCGTTATTACACAGCGTCCTTTTTGGGAAAACAATTTTAAAAAGACACTTGAGACCAATCTTTCAGGCACTTTAGCCGTGCCTAAAATAGGTTTTGAAGGCACTTTTGCTTATTCGTTATTGAATAACGCTATTTATTTTGATAAAAACTTACTGCCACAACAAGCCAGTGCCCCCCTCAGTATCGTGCAGTTAATTTTGACTGAAAATGTAAAATTAGGCAGATTCCACTTCGATAATACCATAGCTTTTCAACGTCCTACTGAAAAATTCATTCGCCTTCCAGATATTTATTCAAAAAACAGCCTTTATGTTGAAGGAAAAATATTCAAAAAAGCGATGTTGGCGCGTATAGGATTTGATTTGCGTTATGCTTCTGCGTGGTTTGCACCAGCTTACATGCCTTTGACTGGTCAGTTTTATGTTCAAGAAACCGAGAAAGTAGCGGCTCACCCATCACTCGATGCATTTTGATCTTTCAAGGTGCAGTCATTCCGCTTTTTTGTCAAAATGGAAAACCTTTTAGGGGCTTATACAGGCAGTCGTTATTATCAAATCTACAATTATCCAGTACCAGAAGCAACGTTTAGATTTGGGGTCAGATGGCGGCTTTTGAATTGAATAATATAAAAACACATAGCCACAGAGCGCACATAGT
>JAYSQG010000291.1:0-7485 GCA_043721685.1 Saprospiraceae bacterium
TTTGCCTCCATCTTTAGATGGAGAAAAATAGAATGAATATTTATAAAAATAGCATCAACAAATATCCTCCATCTAAAGATGGAGGCAAAGGATGCCTGTTTGGGACAATTTAATAAATGGAAATCTATGCTTTAAGATTCATCATTCACCAAATAAAATTCACCATTCACCATTACAAATTCACCATTAGATAAATGAGTTTAACCATCAATCGTCTGAAATACGCCAATATGTACGGACCCACAACGGGCGATAAAGTGCGATTGGCAGACACGTGGCGTTTGCAGACTCCCGCATACGTCCCGAAACCATTGCGGCGGAAGATATATTGCACGATATGGGCGTTTTCAGCATGATGAGTTCCGATTCACAAGCGATGGGTCGTGTGGCAGAAGTCATCACACGAACGTGGCAAACGGCGGATAAAATGAAGAAACAACGTGGCTTTTTGCCCGAAGACAGCGACAATGACAACTACCGTGTCAAGCGATATGTTGCCAAATACACCATCAATCCAGCCATTTCGCACGGTATTTCTAAACATGTCGGCTCTTTGGAAGCGGGTAAATTGGCGGATATTGTGCTATGGAAACCTGCTTTTTTCGGTGTCAAACCTGAAATGATAATCAAAGGCGGGATGATAATAGCGGCGCGTATGGGCGACCCGAATGCCTCGATTCCAACACCACAACCTGTTATTTATCGGTATATGTTTGGGGCTTATGGCAAGGCATTGCATAAAACGTGTGCCACTTTTGTCTCAAAAATATCCTTAGAGAATGGCGTTGTAGCGGGTTACGCGTTGCAAAAAATGATTCTCCCAGTTGAAAATTGCCGTTCAATATCTAAAAAAGACTTGATTCACAACGACAAAACGCCATTGATAGAAGTGAATCCAGAAAACTATGAAGTGAAAGTTGATGGCGAACACATTACGTGCGAACCTCTGGTGGTTTTGCCGTTGGCGCAACGGTATTTTCTATTTTAATAATAAAAAAATAATAATATGGTTCTTTGTAGGGGCGTACCCTTGCGGTCGCCCTTGGCAATATTACAATTTTCAGATGATATTTATCTTTAAATAGAGGGCGACCGCAAGGGTACGCCCCTACAAATGAACAAAAATTAAACAACTTATTATTTACATCATATTTAATGATGATAAACAATGCTGATTCAACAAAAAATAGGCAATCTTCAAGATTTTGACACCAATAATCGCTCCATTGATTGGCTTAACTTAGACGGGTCCTGACCACTATTTGCCTTTTATCGCCTTGTCAAAATCTAAAAATTGGACATTCACACAAACGATTTCATGGACGATTATTTGCGGCATTGGGCATGTTGGTAGTTCTGTTTTGTTGGGTTTAGGCGGTGCGGCTTTGGGTTGGTCAATGGCTAAGATAGGCTTTTTTGAATCATTCAGAGGCAATCTCACAGGCTGGCTAATGGTTGTTTTCGGCTTAATTTATAGCATTTTTGGGCTTTTTATGGTCTATAAAAACAAAAGACATAAGCATTTTGATATTTACGCCGACGGTTCTGTTTACGTTTTAGGTCCTTGTGAGCCGATGATTCCATTACTATATGTGCCAGCAGCTCAACATTCGATGTACAATATGTTGCTGTTGATAACGATTTATACTGTTATCACATTATTGACTATGGTGTGTATGGTTTTATTGGGCTATTTCGGTGTGGGTTATTTTAAAACGGATAGATTAGAACGCTATGTGCATGTGTTAGCAGGTGTTACGATATTGATGTGTGGTATTGGGATGCTGTTTTTAGATTGGTAGTTATTTCAAACTTAACGCAAGTTTCAAACTTGCGTTAAGTTTTGCTCTTTGATATGTTGAATAATCTGTTCCGCATGAACCCTTGAATTCTCAATGAACCACACATGTGTATCCATGCCACCACACACCACACCTGCGAGATAGATATTAGGCATGTTTGATAATTGCGTCTCTTTATCATAATCGGGATACAACTTCTCATCATCGGACAAATGAATGCCTGTTTTTTTCAAAAAAGCAAAGTTCGGTTGATAGCCCGTTGCGGCAATCACATAGTCGTTGGGTATGGTTATTAAACCATCAGGCGTTTGAATATCCACTTCATTGCGTCGAATTGCCGTCAAATGTGATTCAAAATAAGCTTTTATAGACCCCTCAGTAATGCGGTTCACAATATCAGGTCGCGCCCAATATTTAACCCGATGCCCCACCTCTTTGCCTCGTATTACCATCGTGACATCTGAACCTTTGCGAAAAGTTTCCAAAGCCGCATCTGATGATGAATTATTCGCACCGATGACGACGACCTTTTGTTTGTAATAAAAATGTGGCTCCTTATAATAATGTGTCACCTTTGGCAAGTCTTCGCCAGGGATATTGAGTTTGTTTGGAATATCGTAAAAACCAGTTGCTAAGATGATGTTGTCTGCGTGATAGGTGGTCTTTGATGTTTTGACAATATAGCCTCCCTTCCCGAAAGCATCGGGATTTCGTTCCTCAACAGTATCGTCACTCTTTTCAATGACTAAATCATTCTTTACAACGGCAGTATGGTCTCTTGCCATGACGGGAATGTCCTTAGTAATATTCGTGTCAACTTTCTGAACATCGAGAACTTCTTCGAAGAGATGAACGTTTAAGTCCTTTGACTCTGCGACACGCCTATAATATTCAAGCGACTCGCTGCGTGTGGGCTTCACATTATTGGAAACAAACGGCACGCCGCCAATTTCGAGACGGTCAGAGGTCGAAAAAAAAGTCATATTGGCTGGATAATTGTAGAGAGAATTGACAAGTGTGCCTTTTTCGACGATAATATAGCTCAAACCAGCCTTTTTTGCCGCCAAACCGCACGCTAAACCAATTGGACCACCGCCAATAACTAAAATAGTGTATCTTTGCATTCGTTAACTCGTTTTTTGGTCACAAAGGTAAAACTTTGAGCCGCATACGAACCCTGAAAATTGTCAAAAGAGCGAGTTTGTAACTACCCAAAGAATTGTGAGTATAATATATTATGTGTGATTGATAGTTTTCCATGACTATGCAGAACCTCAATACACATAGCTTTTTCAATCAACGGAAGACTGATTCAACCCTACCAAAGCGTTTTAGCCAGCCTTCAATTAAATTTTTTTAATGTTATTTTCAGATTTAAAAATCATTGAGCCCATCCTGAAGGCTCTGCGTACTGAGGGGTATGAAAAACCCACGCCAATTCAGGAACAAGCGATTCCTATTGTTTTAGATAGAAAAGATTTACTCGGCTGCGCTCAGACAGGCACGGGTAAAACGGCTGCATTTGCCATACCGACTTTGCAAATTTTAGAGGCCGACAGAAACAAAGACCCACGCGCACCGCGCAAAGTCAAAGCCTTAATCCTAACGCCAACGCGTGAGTTGGCAATCCAAATCAACGAAAGTTTTGCCGCTTATGGCAAATACACAAATTTACGCCACTGCGTTGTTTTTGGTGGCGTTTCTCAACATGGTCAAGTAGAATCATTGCGTCGCGGTGTTGACATCGTGATTGCTACGCCTGGGCGTTTGATGGACTTGTTCAATCAACGCTTGATTAGTTTTCAAGACATTTCACTTTTTATTCTCGATGAAGCCGACAGAATGTTGGACATGGGTTTTATCATGGATGTGCGCAAAATCGTCGCTAAGTTGCCAGCGCAAAAACAAACCCTGTTTTTCTCTGCGACTATGCCGCCCGAAATTCAAAAACTCGCTAATACGATTCTAAAAAATCCCGTCAAAGTAGAAGTGACCCCGCCGTCAACGACTGTTGAAAAGATTGAGCAATCGGTCTTTTTTGTAGGAAAAAACGACAAACAAGCCCTTTTACGCCATGTTTTGAGGAATACAGATGCTGAAACAGCTCTCGTTTTCACACGGACAAAACACGGTGCTGACCGCGTGACGAAGTTTTTGAACCAGTCTCGTATCAGTGCTGAAGCGATTCATGGTAACAAGTCGCAAAATGCGCGTCAAAAAGCATTGAGCAATTTTAAATTGAAACACACCCGCGTTTTAGTCGCAACAGACATTGCGGCTCGTGGTATTGATGTGGATGATTTGAACCTTGTTATCAACTATGAATTGCCGAATATTCCTGAAACGTATGTGCATCGCATTGGTCGGACAGGTCGTGCAGGTGCAAGTGGCGTTGCCATGTCGTTCTGCGACAGCGAGGAAAAAGGCTTCCTAAGTGACATCAATAGACTGATAACCAAAGCGATTCCTGTTGTTAAAGAACATCCTTTTGCTGTTGAGCAAGTGGAAGTTGTGGAACGTGTATGGTTTCAAAACCGCCGCAGACGTTAAAATACTGAGGGGGTAACACCTTGAAAAACGCTGATTGTCGAAAGATAGTCAGCGTTTTTCGTTTTTAAGATATTGATTTTCAATAAATTGCAACTTGCGTCAAGATTAATACTTGACGCAAGTTTATCGAAAAGGCAAATTTACTGAGGGGTCATTTATTTTCTAATAAATCGTATTTTTTATGTTAAATAAATTGCATTTAAAAATAATAACCTTATTTTTATTTTCGTATTCAACACTCTATTAACTATAACCAAAATCAATAACGGATGAAACATAAATTACCCTTGCACCCTTGCACCCTTGCACGTCTATATAGTCAAAATTTCTATTTTTTCAACATAAAATACCTTTTGACATGATGTTTGACACTTCATGAAAAATCCCGCACATACAAGCGACTGCTTGGTATGCAAGCCGTCGCTTGTATTGATATTTTAGAACCTTATTCGTTCATTAATATAATTTTTAAACAATTTAAAAAACTCAACATGAAATCTACCTATTCACAATTTCGCTTTTCAGTGTTATTAAAAAATCTACTTTCACCATTCAAAACAGTGATTCTCACTATTTGTCTGTCCTTTGTCACTTTTAAAGCATTCTCACAAGAACCTTATGTCGCAGGATGTTTTGATGTTCAACGTTATTTAGCGAGGGGGGCTGACGCTGAAGCTTTATTTGATGATTCACAAAGTAATATTACATCTGCCGCAAATGCTTTATCAGCTATTGATGCGTCTTTTGTATTTAGATGTTTTATGAGTTGGGGTTTTCAAAACAGATTTATTCCTGGTTTTGGATATGATACACAAATACAAGCAACGAAAGCTGCAATTTATAATGCTTATGGCAGTAAAAGGAAGCCAATTTTACAAGCTGGAATATTTGAATATGTTAGTCCAAGCTCTAATGAATCCATTGAACAAGTTACTATTCCGTCGGATATAATTTCAAGATTTAGCAATAGGATAACTACCAATAGAAACCGATATTTTGATAGTAATAATAATCCAAGAACAGATGTCAAATATATTCACAACAATGTAGTTCGGGGCACATTGCCACCTTATAATAATCATCCAGATTATTTGAATTGTCCTACTTTAGACAAAATAGAAGGGTTTATGTGGATATTTCACCAAGCTAAATTTTATATTGATAATGGTGTAAATGCATTGCATTTAGGTCAAATATTTTGGATTGCAGGTTTGGATTATAATCCTTCTAATACATACCTAATAGCCTCACTTGCGAGTGAAATCAAGAGTTATGCCGCTTCACAATCCACTTTTGTTTTATTAAGCGCAGAGTCTGTACCTGGTTATCCATTAAAATCTAATGGACAAGAAATTTTTGATTTTATTTCAAGTGCTTTGAGACCAATAGGGGTTAACACAAACGTAACACCTAATTTCAACTGTAATATTGATGCTGTTACTGGTCAACAAGGAAGTCCGCATTTATTGGGATATGGATCGGGAACAAGCCCAATGGGATGTTACTATGACAGTTATCCTAAAACTGTTTATTTTGACTTTGGTGCGGGGAGAAATAGTAATCCATGTTCTGATTATAAAACAAATCCTAAAAATGGTGACTTTGTTTGGGGAATGGATGATGCACGGTGGTTTAGCGAATTGGATGAGTCTTGTCAATCTTCATGGTTAATAGAGAATATGTGTAAACTACGAAGTTTCGACAATAGCCTTATGTTTTTACAAGCTCCTGTAAAGCTCACTGTTAAAACAAACTTAGATAGTAATATTGGTACACCTTTCGCCACTACCAAACTTATTTCTTTTTCTTTTGAAAAACTTTGAATAGTTCAGTAAGAACGATTATATTTGCGCCGTAAAATAAATTGTAAATCAAAAATTTAAAATAAGAGGTATTTCACCATGCTCATTATTGATGTAAGAGAAAGCGAAAGCATAGACAAGGCGTTGAAAAAATACAAACGCAAATTTGAACGTTCAGGCACACTCAAGCAGTTGCGCCGTCGTAAAGACTTCACGAAGCCCAGCGTTGAGCGTCGTGCAGAAGTTTTGAAAGCCATTTACAAAGAGGAAAAATACGGTAATCACCACGAGTGATTTTAGTGGGTTGATTTTTGGTTATTTTGCCACAATATGTTTATATTTGCGAATAATCAATATTCAATCACCTTTAATTCATCGTTTTGAGTTTATACACCGAACAGTTTTTTCAGTACATATCTTCTGAAAAACGTCTTTCCAAAAATACAAACATAGGTTATCAAATTGACATGAATCAATTTATAACCTTTCTTGATACGTATAGCCTCACTTCCGCAACGGAGGTGAGGCATACTCATATAAGGGCATGGATAGTGGACATGATGCAACACGAAGTCTCCGCCCGCAGCGTTAACCGCAAGCTCTCCTGTTTAAAGACCTATTTCAATTTCCTACAAAAAAGACAGTTTATTGTCGCCAATCCGATGGCGAAAGTCGTTGCGCCCAAAATGTCGAAACGTTTACCGACAACCGTACCTGAGCGCAACCTTGAACTCTTGTTCGACCAAATGGAGTGGGGCAGTGGCTTTCTGGGTGTACGTGACCGTGCTATCCTCGAATTGTTGTACAATACAGGCATGAGACGGTCAGAATTGGTGAGTATGAAGGTGTCGAACATTGACTTCGGCTCTTACCGAGTAAAGGTGTTGGGCAAAGGCAATAAAGAACGACTTATCCCTTTTGGCAAAAATTTAGGCGATATACTGAGGGGGTATCTTGAAATGCGCGCACAGACTTTTCCTGCCAATATCAAACATGACCTTTTTTTGACGAAGAAGGGAGACCCTTTGGCGGATAGTGCCGTTTATCAAATAGTCAAGAAGCAATTGTCGTTTGTGACTTCGCAGGAAAAACGTAGCCCGCACGTATTGCGACATTCTTTTGCGACACATCTTTCAGAAAATGGCGCAGATCTAAATGCCATAAAAGAATTGTTAGGTCATGCCAGTTTGTCAGCAACGCAGATATATACGCACAATTCTGTTGAAAAATTGAAAAAAGTATATGAGCAGGCACATCCCAAAAGTGGAAAAGACACATAATTGCCCGTCACATTAATTTCTTAATCTTTTATTTTTACAAAATAAAAAGTT